>QKDV01000130.1 GCA_003251955.1 Methanospirillum hungatei | reverse complement strand
GAAGCAGAACCAGAACAACAAGCGGGATGATACCAAGCCTGAATGCTGATATCACCCATACTCTGATATCACCAAACATAGAACAGAACGGGAGTGGTGCCAGAAGTGCTCCGATCACAATCATCGCAAGTGGTGTCGTAACAGATCCGAGCAGGGATATAGATTCATTAAGCGGTGACGGTATCATGATTCCTGCAAAAAAGAGCAGGAGCCCAAGCAGCGATGAGACCAGACCGGGAGAGAGGATTCGTTTCAGGTCAGGATTCCTTGCAAGATCAGGCCTCAGAAGGAAAACACCGACCGTGAAGACCAGCAGACCGAACGGGATATTGATGAGAGTAACGTAAAAGAGTGACTCATCCCCAAACAGAGCCTGACAAATTGGGTAGCCCATAAATCCGAGATTAGAAAAAATCAGCATGAACCTGAAGACACCTGCCTCAAATCGTGACCCCGAAAGTAAGTATGGGACGAGAAATGCTGCTACAAATGATACACCATATACAACAAATTCGATCGTGAAGATGACCATGATCTCATGAATACGATCAGGAGTCACCGGGACCTGCATACTCTCGATGATCAGACAGGGCAGTGAAATATTGACAAGCAGCGATGAAAGGCCGGTAACACCTGAACGGGTAATTACTCCACTGCGGTATGCAAAATATCCGACAGCTATCAGGATGAACAGGGTGAGAATACTCTCAACAATAGGGAGAAGATCCATGAGCGATCATTCCAGAACTTCTGAGATATCTGTTGCTGAGTTAATGAACCTGCGGTTCACCAATTAAGGTCATCATGAGATAAAAACTGAATATCAGGTAAGCCCGAATACTACTGAAATGACCGAGCAGGAGAATGGTAAGATACCGGTTGGAGTTGTAGCCTGTAATACCTATGATGAAGACCAGGTAACAGAAGCAGTCAGGAATGCCATTGACCTGACCGGAGGTATCGGACGATACCTGAAACCCGGGATGCATGTCCTCGTAAAGCCCAATCTCCTCATGGGAGCAGATCCTGCAAAAGCAATCTGCACTCACCCGGCAGTACTGAAGGCTGTGTGTGCAATCATTACAGAACTTGGATGTACGGTTACCATTGCAGACAGCCCGGGAGCTGGAATCCCATACAAACCCAGGAACCTGATTAAAGCATATGACCTTGCAGAATACACTGAACTTGATACCCTGCCCGGTGTTACGCTGAATGAAGATATCTCATCACAAGCAGTCTCTTTTCCAGACGGGTTCTTTGTAAAACAGTTCGAGATCATCACACCGATTCTGGATGCAGATGCAGTGGTTGTAGTCTCAAAACTCAAGACGCATATCTACACGGGCCTGACCGGTGCAACAAAGAATATGTTTGGTGCAATTCCGGGTCTTGACAAACCTCCATACCATGCCAGGATGCAGGATGATATGCTCTTTGGAAAGATGCTCCTTGACCTGAATCGCTGCGTTAAACCGGTGCTCCAGGTAATGGATGCCATTGATATAATGGAGGGAGACGGACCAATGGCAGGAACTCCGGCGCATCTGGGTGCGATTCTTGCAAGTCCGGACTACATTGCCCTTGATACTATTGCAGCAAGGTTGATCGGATTTGATCCCCTCTCCATTGGGAGTATTAAAGCAGCAGAAGAGCAAGGACTCACAGAGGAGAACTGCATTGAGATCAGGGGAGCTGCAATTGAAGAACTTGCACGACCTGACACAAAAAAACCGCAGACACAAAAACCAGGTGGAAGTAGTTCGTGGATTCGAAATCTCCTCCGTCCGGTGCTACACAGGCTGGCAGGCTCGTACACCCTGCACCCCCACCTGATTAGACGAAACTGTACAAGATGTTACAAATGTGAGCGAATCTGTCCGGTCAGTGCAGTGACCCTGCAAAGCGGATATCCTTCGTTTGATACTGCCACCTGCATCAGATGTTACTGTTGCCATGAGATGTGCGACTCCCATGCAATCAGTCTCCAGCCTGGACTACTATACCGGATCCTGAGACCCCTTATCAGGTAACATCATGATTCAACATCTGGTGATGAGAAAAGCAACAAGATATTTTACCAGTCATACGCAACAGATCTCCACATGTTGGAAACAATTCCCGGATTTATCGACCTATTCATCCATCTTGATAAATATCTCCCTGCGATGGTTGCGTCGTACGGAAACCTCATCTACGGGATTCTGTTTGCAATTATCTTCTGCGAAACAGGCCTTGTGGTCACTCCGTTCCTGCCCGGTGATTCACTCCTCTTCATCACAGGAACAGTCGCCGCAGTGGGCGGACTTAACATCACCCTTCTTCTGATTATTATCACATCTGCAGCCATCATAGGAGACAACGTAAACTACTTTATCGGGAGGTTTGTAGGCCAGAAGATCCTTGCGATGAACCTGCCGATGATTAAACAGGAGCATCTTGATCAGACCCACGAATATTTTGAAAAATACGGACCTTTCACCATCATCGTCGCACGGTTTGCACCCTTTGTAAGGACATTCACGCCGTTCATTGCCGGGATGGGGGCGATGGAATACAAGAAATTCCTCCCATTTGATATCTGCGGAGGGCTGCTCTGGGTTGGCACATTCACTCTTGCCGGTTATTTCCTTGGAACAATCCCGGTGATCAAGGAGAACATGTCGCTTGTTGCCCTCATCATCATCGTAATCTCACTTGGGGCAGTCGGATCAATCGTCCTTGAGATCATCAGATTCTTCAAGAACTGTATAACCTGCAGGAGAAAGTAATACTCCTCCACAGTCTCTGAATATTTTTTTCGGAACTTTTTTTGCTCTTTCATCCTGATCTCATACCATGCGATATTATCCGGCCCCGGAATCTGCTATACAGATGCCAGATCTAATAGAAGCGGTGAGAATGGCATTCATGGATCACGGGAACGGGAGATGTGAAATGCCACCAAAAAGTTATGTCACACTTCCAGGCGGGGATTTCAGGACCATGCCGTCATACCTTCCAAGCCTGAAGACAGCAGGAGTGAAGGTTGTGAATGTCCACCCTGATAACCGGATGCATGGCCTTCCCACCGTGATGGGACTTACTATCCTTCTCGATCCACCTACAGGAAGACCAGTTTCTATCCTGAATGCAACCGGCCTAACAGACCTTCGCACAGGAGCTGCAGCAGCAGTTGCAACAAGTGCCCTTGCTCCGGTTAAAAATGGAACTCTGGGTCTCATCGGGGCAGGAAGACAGGCACGATCCGGACTTCATGCAATAGGAGAAGTATTCGGAATAGAGACGGTCAAAGTCTGGTCACGAAGCAGGAAGACCGCAGAAGATCTAACAGCCAAGTTTCCTTCACTTGATATCAGGGTCACCAGCCTTGAGCAGGCCGCTGGTTCAGACGTTCTGCTTACTACAACTCCGTCAGTCAGCCCTGTTGTTATGAACGACTGGATCTCTGACGGAACTCACATCAATGCAATCGGGGCTGATGCACCAGGAAAACAGGAACTTGACCCCACCATCCTCATGAGAGCAGAGATATTTGTTGATGATCGTAAGCAGGCAGTTCATTCTGGAGAGGTAAACGTACCTATCAGAGATGGTCGGTTCAAGCCAGAAAACATCGTTGGAACACTTGGAGAGGTGCTAATTGGAAGAATTGGACGAAGCAGCAGTGAAGCAATTACCATCTTTGACTCAACCGGGATAGCAATCACCGATCTTGCAATTGCATCTGAAGCGGTCAAAAAGGGTGAGTTCGTCGAACTTCCGTTCAAACCCTCATAATTACAATCATTTACAGGAACGGATGCTACCTGGTGGGATCACGATCTCAAAACGTGCACCTACTCCGAACTCACCAGTTTCAGTGATTGACAACCCGGTTATCGAAAGAATTTCCCGGGAGAGGAAGAGCCCGAATCCAGTATTGCTGAAGTATTTACGGTTAAAGATGTTTTCCTTCTCGGATGGAGGAATACCTTCCCCGTCATCACTGCATACCAAAATCGCCCGATCTTCATACCTCTCGATTGTGAATAAGATTTTTGTCAATCTCTTTCCATATCGCAGGGAGTTGTCAATAAGATTGAAA
>QKDV01000019.1 GCA_003251955.1 Methanospirillum hungatei | reverse complement strand
AGATCAACAAGAAGCAAGGGACAATCCCCTTTCCTGATGAAATAGTCTGCCATAAGACTGACAAAGCTTGTTTTGCCTGTGCCGCCCCGACCCATGGTGACAATAATCTTCATATTATAATAGAAGGTCAGGATGACAGAAAATTATGCTCTAGTCCACTTGCAAGGCTCTGGACCCGGGCTACTGCTTCGAACCTGTTCTCTGATACTACAGGCTTTCCCTGAATTCCTGATATGAGTATCTCCTGATCAAACGGTAAAACAGCCAGGACTGAAGTTCCGTGTTTCTCAGCTGACTCCCTGATCATTGCCTCAGCTTCTGTACTTGTCACCTTGTTTGCCACATAGGCAATTTCGGGTATTCCTGCAGGACGTGCGAGATCCGCAATCCTGCCCGCTGTTACCAGTGAGGCCTGGTGTGCATCGGTGACGATCAGCAGGATGTCAACATTCTTTGCGGTTCCCCTGCCAAGGTGCTCAACTCCTGCTTCCATGTCCATGATCAGAATTTCATCTCTCTCGACGATGAGGTGTGACATCAGTGTCCGGACAAGGTTATGAGCAGGACAGGCACATCCGGATCCCATTGTCCTTACCATCCCCATTACAAGGAGCTGAACACCGCATAGAGTGGAGACAGCCTGGGATGCAACAATATCATCAACTGTGTATGATAATTTGAAGACACCGGGGTAGTCAGTTTTTGTTTTCTCATCAATGAGCTGCTGGTTTTCTGCAATCGGGAGAATATGTGCTGCCTCCTCCTGCGTCATACCCAGGGTAAGGGAAAGGTTTGGGGATGTATCAGCATCGATTGCTATGGTTTTCAGACCCTTTGAAGCAAAAGTACAGGCAAGTGTTCCGGCGATGAATGTCTTACCTACTCCACCTTTTCCTGCTACTGCGATCTTCATTGGCTATTCCTGTGGGTAATCTGGCTCATATTCTTTATTCCATTTTTGTTGTTACCTATGGGTTGGCAACTCAAAGAGCAGATCTGATAAGTCTGTATTAGCAGTTTCATCAGTGAAGGTTAATTATTGTTCAGCCAGAACTATTCGTATGGATCTGAAGCATATTACTACGGGAATTATCACGCTTCTCGTAGTCATTATCTCTTTTCAGGCAGTCTTCGCAGACTCTGATACTATCAGCAGCGAATCGGGAATCGTTATCACATCCAGTGACATTACTGTAGACCTTTCAGAAAATTCCGCGGGAGTTGATCTTCTTCACCTTTTGAACCAGTCCGGGTCAGATGGAACACCTGCGTCTGTTATGATTATCCAGGTAAGTCCAGGAGCTGTATATACTCCCGCTGGAGCCAATTCTGCTCCTGAAGCGATATATCTGATCTCCGGGGATGCAAAGGTTTCGGCGGATACATCATCTGTAATTACAGAATCCGGTGATGCCGTTGTTGTTCCGGAGGGATCACTGTTTGACGTAGAAAACACCGGAACTGAAACACTAACATTCATAGCGGCCCTTTCATCACCGGTTCCGGTTCAGGAAACTGAGAAACAAAGTATGTACAAGAAGTCACCCGATGAGGTTACTCCTGTGTTGTTCGGAAATGAGACTGATAACACCAGTTTCAGTGTAATCCGTCTTCTTGATACAAATGGTGACTCTCTTCCCCTCTCATTCGATTTAGCAGTTGTCTCTCTTCCGGCAGAACATACAATCGGGTCTCATTATGTTACGGGAGGAGAGATCGGGTATATAATTGATGGTTCAGGGAAAGTTACGATCGATTGTGTCCCGCAGGAGATCGGTCCAGGAGATGTTTTCTTCATTCCTCCCAAGGCTGTACAGGAACTGACTGCATCATCAGACCTGAAATTTATGCTCCTGACCGATCCATATTATAAATCAAGTGAGGACTTTCCTGTTTCCTCATCCTGTTAAATCAGGATTCTCTTTTTTTCGGCTATATCAAACAGCGTTCTCATCTCCTAATTATTATCATACCCTGATGCCTCAGTTGGTATGGAATATTCTGAATTTCTGATATTTTATCAATTTACTTATTTAAAATAGGAATACTCATTCGCAGTCACAATGTTGATATATACTGACTGTGAACACTCGGTCATTACGATGCTACTGCCAAGCCAGATTACCGCTTTGCTATGAGATTTCTGGAGGTTAGAGGTATTTTTATGAAAACTGTCTTTGTCCGGCAGGATAGGTGTGTTGGATGCAGGCACTGTGAAATTGCCTGTGCCGTTGAGCATTCAGAGAATAAGGAGTTGTTCCTGACATTTTCTGAAGACAAACCATCACATCCGCGCATCCACGTTGAATCGGTTGATAATTATCTCTCATTTCCAAACCGGTGCAGACATTGTGATCCTGCCCCATGTATGCAGGTATGTCCCACAAGGGCCCTTAGCAGGGACGAAGCAACCGGTTCTGTTCTAGTATCCTACACACGGTGTATCCAGTGCAGTGTTTGTGCTATGGCATGTCCGTTCGGGATTATTACGTTTCAGAAGGTACGCGAGCTCGATAGTGACCGGGAAGTAAATGCAAAATGCGATAATTGCATCGGCCGGTTATCTGAAGGCCGGATTCCTGCATGTGCAGAAGCATGCAAAACCGGTGCTCTTGAATTTGGTGATGTGAATGATATCATCAGGGAGACAAGGGCTGACCTTACCATGAGGCTTATCAGGTCGCAGGGACTGGACACTGAAATTTCCTCAATGCCGGAAAATATCCGTGCATTCAAAGCAGTGATGGAGACTATTGCCAATCTTTGAAGATTCCAGGAGAGAGAAAAATGAGTAATTCGTCAGATATCAGAAAAGAAGCAGAACGGCGAGCACTTGATTCAACAGACCAGGAGATCATCACAAAGGCAATAGACGAGGGTATTGAGACTGCATGGGAACGTTTTGCCCTTCAGCAACCTCAGTGCGGGTTCGGTCAGCTTGGTGTCTGCTGTAATAATTGTGCAATGGGACCATGCAGAATAGATCCGTATGGGGGAAAACCATCTCACGGGGTTTGTGGAGCAAATGTCGATACGATTGTCTCCCGAAACCTCCTGGATGATCTTTCGGTCGGTGCTGCAGCCCACTCTGATCACGGCAGGGAAGTTGTCGAGGTACTGCTCGAGACTGCAGAAGGCAAGGCCGAGGGATACCGGATAACAGATGAAGAGAAACTGAAGAGGATTGCCGAAGAGTACGGCGTTGTTGTTGCCGGAAGAAAATCCGAGGAGATTGCAAAAGATCTTGCAATCGGTCTTTTGGCCGAGTTTGGAAGTGCCAAGAACTTTATCCAGATGGCAGAACGTGCACCTGACAAGACAAAGGCAATCTGGAAAGAGTTCGGGATTACCCCCCGGGGAATTGACCGGGAGATCGTAGAAGCCCTACACCGGATCCACATGGGTGTGGATGCTGACTTTGTGAACATTCTTCTTCATGCAATGCGGACCGCTCTTGCCGATGGCTGGGGAGGATCGATGATTGCCACCGATTGTTCTGATATCCTCTTTGGCACTCCAAAGCCCCTTACCTCCTGGGCAAACCTTGGGACACTCAGCACTGACAAGGTGAATGTTGTTCTTCATGGTCACAATCCTCTCCTCTCTGAGATGATCGTCCAGGCGGCCGAAGATCCGGAGCTCAAAAAGTATGCAACCGAAAAGGGTGCAAAAGGGATCAACCTTGTCGGGATGTGCTGCACCGGAAATGAACTCCTGATGCGGAGCGGTATTCCGATTGCAGGGAACGTTCTTGACCAGGAACTCGCGATTGCCACCGGTGCCGTGGAAGCAATGGTGGTTGACTACCAGTGTATATTCCCGTCAATACCGGCAACTGCCGGATGTTACCATACAAAGGTTGTTACAACCAGCAGGAAGGCAAAGATCCCGGGAACGCAGTACATGGAGTTCAGTGCAGAGACCGCCCTGTCTACTGCTAAGGAGATCATAAAACTTGCAATCGATAACTATCCGAACCGGAATCCTGACCGCGTGAGGATCCCGGGAAAACCGATGAAGGTCATGGCCGGTTTCTCGGAAGAAGCGATCAGAAAGGCCCTTGGCGGGACATACAAACCGCTGATTGATGCCATCGTTGCAGGA
>QKDV01000163.1 GCA_003251955.1 Methanospirillum hungatei | reverse complement strand
TAAATTGCCAGTAATTCCATCTGGAGCGATGATAAGGCTGCATTCATCAATAGCCTCCTCAATCAGGATCTCATAATGTCTGGCCCCGGTGATGCGTGCCACAAGTTCTGCATCAGCCATACTTCGGTCCACTACCGGATGACGACCTGTATCACCAAGTCTCCCACCTGAAAGAATCCCCACAGTGCCTGAAAGACCGGCACTTACTGCTATCTCCTTCCCTCTTTTGATAAGTGAGATCTTCTGGCTGACGGTCCACCCTTCATCAATTCCAACAGGAGCTAAAAAAAACCGTTTCCCAGATGCAGACTCTAGGAGTACAATCCGTTCAAGTTCATACACACCATATTCATGTTTAAGTGCAGAAAGTGTCTGGTTGCTTGGAAGACTGCCTCTAACAGCTGCAGCGATAAGACCTCCAGCAAGATCAGATACCATCTGCTCACCAGGCTTCAATCCTGTCCTTACCTTACAGGGAAAAGAAAAATGCGAAGTGATGTCAGGATCCGTATAACAGATAACCTGATCTGCAACCGGACAATTCTCAATGCTCCGGATAATCCGCTCAGGATCTGCAGCGACACCGATGCCTATGAGGCCCTGGTGCATCGTCCCTCAGAACCAAGATGCGTGATACCATCACATCCGGAAAAGTCGAAAACCCTGGTGTCTTCATCATGATATACAATCCTGAGCTCTTTAGAATCATCCACAGTACCGATGACCTGTGCGGCCATACCTACATTTGAGAAGAGAGAGATGACTTCATCTCGATGCTGCTCCTGAAGCGTTAGCACAAATCCCATTCCAGGGTACATTCGTACCCATTGTTCGAACGGAATGTTGTGGCTGGTATCAGGTAGTGGAATTGCGGCAAGATCCACCCTTGCCCCCATCCCGGATACCTCAAGAAGCATACCAAGCGTGCCGATAATTCCAGGATTTGAGATATCTTTCCCGGCCGTCACCAGATGACGTGTGCCTAGTTCTTCAAGGACATGAATCTGTGCACGGACTTCTGCGGCTGTCCGCAATGTTGCAGTGTCCCAATTCAGAGCGCATGAAGGATGAACCCTCCCATTCATGTCAATGGCGACAACAATCAAGTCACCAGCTTTAGCAGTACTGCTATAGATAATCCCATCTAGTGGTGCCACACCGAGAATTGCTATATCAATGACACTATATGGTGTATCAGGGTGAAGATGACCGCCGACAATAGGGACACCAAACTGGGCTGAGGCATCACGCATTCCTGCTATGACCTCATCACGTGTTGAACCTGAAGATATGGAGAAAACGTCAACCATCGCAAGAGGACGACCTCCCATTGCGGCTATATCATGAATATTAACAAGTACAGCACAATAACCGGCCCAGTATGGATCCGCATCCATAAGCTTGCTCCAGATTCCATCTGCAGCAAGAAGAAGGGCATCTCCATTATTTTGTATGACTGCTGCATCTTCGCCAAATGATGCAATTACACCAGGACAGTCAAGTTTGAGATCATTCACCATGGCTCCGATCTCACTCTTCCGTCTCACGCCTTCATACTCCCTGACTGCTTTGGCAATCAGTTCGGTGGAACAGGTGTACTCTCCCATGACCTCTAAGCTCTCTTTCCCGTTTCTGTCTCATCTGACATAAACTGTCTTATTCAAGCATGATTCCTCAGGAAATGGTGGATACTACATGTACTGTCCACGAGTTATTGGCAGCAATATGGCTATGGTGAGGAGCGATTTATCAGGTGGCATGCTGAATGGATCAGGAATGGACTGGGCAGAGAAATATCGTCCACGGCATCTTACTGACCTGGTCGGAAATAAAGAATCCATACGCCAGATGATCACCTGGGCGCAGAACTGGACACCTGATTCAGAACCCCTGCTCCTCTATGGGAAACCAGGAATCGGAAAGACATCATCTGCCATTGCGCTTGCAACTGACATGAACTGGGAAGTTGTTGAGCTGAATGCAAGTGACCAGCGAACTAAAGCGGTCATAGAGCGGGTTGCAGGAACCAGTTCCAGCACAGGCTCTCTACTTGGTTCAGGACGAAAACTGATCATACTGGATGAAGCCGATAACCTACAAGGGAATGCAGACAGGGGAGGCGCAAAAGCAATCGTTGATGTCATCAAAAAGGCAAGCCAGCCAATCATTCTCATCGCTAATGATCTCTATGGTCTTGACAGTACCATCAGATCGCTATGCACCAAGGTTCAGTTCAGGGCCGCTCAGGCGAAGACCATAACACCCAGATTAAAAGAGATCTGTATCGGTGAGGGATTGTCCTGCGATATTAACGCACTAAATGACATATCAAACAGGGCAGGCGGAGATATCAGATCTGCCGTCACCATGCTATATGCTGCTACCATCGGGAGAACAGGACTCCAGGAAGATGAGCTCTCAACATCAAGGAAAGATAACAGATCCACAATATTTGACCTGGTGGCAGCCACATTACATCAGAAACCCATTCGTCCTCTAACAGATATTGCCTTCGAAGTGGATGAGACGCCTGATACTGAGTTACAATGGATTGAAGGAAATCTCCTACTAATGAAAGATCAGGCAGCAATCTGCAAAGCATATCAGGCAATATCAAGATCTGATGAGTACCTGGGCAGGACATTCAGGAACCAGTATTATACTCTCTGGCGTTATGCAACGGCAAATATGCTTCTCGGGGTGAATGATGCTGTTAGTGGACCAGGAGGGTACATGAAGATCATGCCCCCTCAGAGATGGAGACGGATGTCCACCGCAAAACGGCAGAAATCAGCGCGTGGACAACTTCTCTCAAGATTAGGCAGGGCCATGCACATGGCTGAAGGTACAGTCAGGAGCGGGTATCTGATGCCAGTCTCTCTTCTTGCACAACAAACCCCAGATAAATACGCTGAAGAATTCTCACTTGATCTGGACCAGTTAGATCTTCTCATACAGGATTCAGATATTGCTAAATCTGTAATCAAAAAGATCGAGGACCGCAGAAAAGAGGCAGAAAAAGAACTAAAAAAGCGGCAAAAAGAAGAGAGTAAGAAAGCACAAAAGGCCAGAAAGGTTGCTGAAAAACAAGCACCCCTCCCTCCTGTAGCACCTAAAAAGGAAGAGGAACATACACGCGCTGACATGCAGGAAGTGAATGAAATTGAAAATACAGCAGAACAAAAGAGTGGTAAACCAGAGAAGTCACCATCTCAGTCAACACTCTTCAGTTTTGGTGGGTAACATAGAGACAAAGGGGCACCCCGCAGTCAATGATTCGGTGAGGGTGCGAATATCCTTCAAAACCAAGATGATATACCAGTAAATCTGTATCACACCATTCTGCAAAACTGATGAGGGGTGCCATCATCTCCTCTATAGGCCGAATAGCAAGTATACACTCAACAGAAGGCGTAATCTCTTCAGGTGTAAAAATATCGAGAACCATATAGGGAACAACCAGGATTCCAGATGGAATCTTAAGATCACTACAGGTCACAGATACCCCTGCACGCTGAAGTAATTCTGCAACATGAGTATTCTGCCCTGTCCCGATCTCCAGTACTGAGCGGTAGTGCCCTGCAATATACCGGGCAATTAACGTCTCAATATGTTTATACCCGCTCATTACTCAGATTATTGGGAATGGATATCCAAATATTCTGGGATCGGGGAGCTCCACAAGGCCTTGAGATCCCGGTAGCACGAACGATTTTTCAAATCCTGGATATCCCGGTGCAGGTATTCACTAATCCAATTCTTTATAATGGATTCTCCATCAATAGGCAACAGTTTGATGCAACTGCAATTCTCTCATGTATAGACACCTATAAGCGAAGGAACAATATCGAAGCACCACTGCTACTGGTGATTAATGACGATATATTCAAGCCCTCATCCAGGTATGTTTTTGGTCTGGCTCGTCCCAGGACTGGCTCCGCAGTGGTATCAGCAGCCAGGTTAAGGAATGAATACTGGGATCTACCAGCAGATGATAAGGTATTATGCGACCGGATTATCTCTGAGGGTGCACATGAGATCGGTCATCTTTTCGGCCTTGAACATTGCTTAACTGACGAACGTTGTGTCATGGCTAACCCAAGATGC
>QKDV01000189.1 GCA_003251955.1 Methanospirillum hungatei | reverse complement strand
GCATATCAGGATCATATCATATTCCGGTGATATTTCTAACAGCCTATGCAGATGATCAGACTCTTGAGCGGGCGAAGGAGGCAAAGCCGTTCGGTTACCTGATAAAACCATTCAGGGAGCGGGATCTGCATGCAACAATCAGGATGGCACAGGAACGCTCACGCCTGGAAGCAGAACTTGAGGCAGCCAACCGCGAGCTTGATTCATTCAGTTACTCGGTCTCTCATGACCTCCGGGCACCACTCATCGCAATCGATGGGTTTTCCCGGATTCTTGAAGAGTCATACATGGCGTTTCTCCCTTCAGACGGCCAGGAGTGTCTTCACCGGATACGCCAGGCTGCTGCCAATATGGACAAACTGGTCAATGATTTTCTCAGACTTTCGAGGGTTACCAGGGCTGCACTGGTGATGGAATCGGTTGACATCAGTGCTATGGCAACGGAAATTCTGCAGGGTCTCACAAATGAGCACCCTGACCGGAAGGTCATATGGACAGTGGAACCCGGGCTAGGGGCGTTCGGTGATAAAGGTCTTCTGTTGATCGCGGTGCAGAATTTGCTCACCAATGCATGGAAGTACACCAGCAGACGGGCTGAAGCCAGGATTGAAGTCGGTGCAGCGATGCGTGGCAGAGGGATCACGTTCTATGTTAGGGACAATGGAGCTGGATTTCCACCTGAAAAGGCGAACCTTCTCTTCGTTCCCCTTCAACGTCTTCACTCACAGGATGAGTTCCCTGGAAATGGTATCGGTCTTGCAACCGTGCAACGGATTGTGTTCAGGCACGGGGGAAAGATCTGGGCTGAAGGTGTCCCTGATTCAGGTGCCACCTTCTGGATAAGTCTCCCTGAGCAGATCTGATGTAAATCAGGCTGGTCCTTCATCTTAAAAAAGAAAGAAAAATAATTTATGGGTATACCACGGAGATCGAAACAGGTACAGGTGAATAAGGTCTTGTAGATCACTGAAAGAAAATCGTTTGATGGGGTTTGAACAGTTGCAGATTATTGGAACGAAGAGGGATGGGGGATGCCTCGGATTCTTATTGTAGATGATACTGATTTTGACCGGAATCTTCTCAGGAATATTCTGGTCTCTGCCGGTTATGAGATAGCTGGCCTGGCAACTGGTGGAGAGGAAGGAATACGGCTCTACCGGGAGATGATCCCTGATCTGGCCATGCTGGATCTTATCATGCCAGATCTGAATGGAATAGATACTCTGCGCAGGATTCGTGAGGAGTATCCTGAAGCACGGGTAATGCTCTGCACATCTGTCGGTGAGGAAGGGATGGTTGATCTTGCACGGAGAATCGGGGCTAAAGGGTATATTGTAAAGCCGTATCAGGCTGCTAACCTTCTGAAGGCAGTGGAAAAGATAGTTGGCCCCCCTGAAAAAAAGGCCGGGGTTAAGTGGCAGTAGACTCCCTGTCTTTTATGTGAAAAACATTTGAGCGGTCTCCCCCGGGGCCCCCAATGGGCACCATTGGGGTTATTATTCCTGGGTCTGACTGGTTTCGTTCTGAGCAGGAGAGTCTGCTGCGCTTTCTTCTGTGGTATTTGTTATTTCTGTCTCCTGCATTGTGACCGTCTTATTCTGTTCCTGAGACTGATCTATCTCATCTGATGATGAGATGACTCCGCCCTTCTGGTATGCCTGTGCTGCCTCTTTGGTCATATGCTCCTTTTCGTAGACTGCTGCAAGTTTCAGCCAAAGGTCCGTGTCTGACGGTCTGCTCTCTGTTGCAGCCTCATATGCCAGTGCTGCATCCCTGTATCTGCCCAGAGATGTCCAAGTGCTTCCAAGGTCTGCCCAGGTACGCCCGTTATCAGGGTTGAGGGTGAGTGACTTCTCAAAAGCGGCAACAGCCTCGTAGAACCGGCCCTGTTCTGATAGGATTGTACCGAGTTGGCCCCATCCTCCTGCCTGGTCAGTCGAGATCTGTAGTGACTTTCTGACTATTGTCAATGCCTCCTCGTACTGCGAGAGTCCCGCATATGCTGCTGCAAGCTGGTTCCATCCCTCTGTGTCATCCGGGTATGCTTTTGTCGCATTCAAAAGGATGGTAAGTGCCTCTTCATGGTTTCCAACAGCATTCTGTTCCCTTCCGAGTGGGATCAGAATGGTGGTGTTGTTTGGAGAGAGGTTTAAAAGCCTTGTATAAACCTCAAGTGCCTCAGAATCCCGTCCGAGTTTCGAGAGGGCTGCCCCGTATCCTGCCAGTGCCTTTTCTGAGACTTTGTCAAGTCTGAGTGCTGCTGCATATGCATCAGCAGCAGCCTTGTTATTTCCGGCGGCTGATGCGTTCTCTGCCTTATCGTACCATCCGGTAAAGGCCTTCTGGATGTCGGCAGCACTGGGCCCGGTCTGATTTCCTTCAGAAGTTGTCTTGTTTTCTGATTCGCTTATCTCTTCTGTAAGGTTCTCCTGGGGAGGAGAGGTACTCGCCTCTACCGGATCAGGCGGCACCGGTTCACTAGTATTATTTTCCGAAACATCCTGTTCTGAATAATCTCCGGTTTCAGTTGGATTATCCATGGCTGGATCCTGATCTCCGCTCAGGTTCTCCTGCAGTTCTGTATCTGTGACCGATACATTCTCATCAGCACTTACCTGAAAAGAGAATGCCAACACCAGGAGGAGAATCGATATCGAAAGCGTCTTGATAATATCCATAGGATATGTTCTGTCAGGTCTCCTTTTAATGGTTCACTGTAATCTTGACCTAGTCATCCTCACCGGAGCAGAATAACGTATGAAAGAAGTCATTGTACGAGAGATCGATGAGACAGATTACTCTCAGGTATGCCTCCTTGAGCAGGGTCAGACCGGCTCGC
The DNA here is from genome assembly GCA_003251955.1 of Methanospirillum hungatei. Taxonomy (GTDB): domain Archaea; phylum Halobacteriota; class Methanomicrobia; order Methanomicrobiales; family Methanospirillaceae; genus Methanospirillum; species Methanospirillum hungatei_A. The sequence goes on along the minus strand of QKDV01000189.1, from coordinate 1,281 downwards.
ATTACCAGGCAGCAGTGTTTGTACGTCAGGCTATGACCCTATGGCCAGGGTTATTTCTTGTTGGTGATCTCGGGGATAAATTTGCCGGCTACCTTGTCGGAGCGATATCAGGCGATGATCCAAAAACAGGGTGGATATTGAGGGTCCGTGTTGACGAGGCGATGCAGCGTATGGGAATTGCAACCAGGATGCTCGGCCGGATTGAGGAGGCGATGAGAGGGTATGGAATAAATCAGATTCTCCTCTCCTGTTCTCCGGTTAATGAAAAGGCACTTGCTCTCTATCAAAAGCATGGATACACCATCCGGAGTCATGAATCAGCATACTTTGGTCCGGGTGAGGACCGGTTCATTCTTGGTAAAGAGATCTGAAACCTGCCTATTGCACGGTGATACTTCTCACCGTCGTTCCCGAACCTGATTTTCCAGCAACAGTCAGTCCTACAACATAGGTTCCCGGTGAATTCCATGTATGAACCGGGTTTTGGTCCCACGATGAAAAACCATCGTTGAAGTCCCATGCCCAGACGTTCGGCTCACCTGTTGATAGATCAGTGAATTTAATGGTATGCTGCATGTCTGGAACGGGTTCTGCGGTAAATGCAGCCTGATTTACAGTTATCGTCTTTGTCGCTGTCTCACTCCCGCATGTTGTGCTGACAGTCCTTCTGGTCTGATACGTCCCGGGGAGTTCATACCGGTGAAATGCCGAGACACCTTCAGCAGTTGCCCCGTCACCGAAGTCCCATGAGCCTGTAAGGGGATCCTCGGTTGTGCCGCCCGTTGACTGATCGGCAAACCTGACATCAAGAGGTGCGTACCCCACCACAGGCTCGGCGATAAGTCCCGCCTGTACCCTCGGTACCTGCCCGGCTCCGACTGTTGTACCCATCAGATGCCAGGCGATGCTTGTTCCGTTCTCCGGGAACAGCACAAAAAAGGTGTCATGGTGAACTCCTGGCTGAAATGAGACTGGCTGGCCACGATTCGGATCACCTGGATAAAAATAGTTCCTGTCACCTATGGGCAGGGAGACAGGGGCATTATGGCGGTTAATGTACCCAAATGAGACCCGTACTGTTCCGTCACCCATGTTACAGGGTCTGTTGCTGGTTGGAATGAGCATGCCTGGTGCAGGTGTAACCTCTGGTGTTGATTGGATAATGGTGGGCGTTTCTGTGACTCCGTCTGTCTGAATTGCCGGTGGTGGTGCTACCAGGGTGTAACTATTGAGGATATTGGTGATTGTCTCCTGATCAATGAGGTATTTTGTTCCGGTCAT
>QKDV01000096.1 GCA_003251955.1 Methanospirillum hungatei | reverse complement strand
ATGAGGATGACTCACTAACCAATGAGGCATACCAGTATCAGGCTGCATCCCGAATCATATGGAACCAGATACAGTATTTATACCCCGGGGTTACTCCATACAAACTTGAAACTACCAGAGAGCCATTCTCACCAAATGAGATTCCCTACTACAAATGGCCGTATGAAAGCACTACAGATATTACAGGTGATTTGTGGTAAAAAAGGTGTGGCAATCCTCTGACAGATCAGAGATCAGAAGAAGTTAATTTTTGCCTCTTTTTTCGATGGAGTCAACCAGATTTTCCATCACCTGATCAATAGCCTTCCAGGTTGGAGAATCATTTTTCTTTCCAATAAACGGATGGCCCTTATCTCCTGCTTCGCGCATCTGGATATCGATCGGGATCTTTCCAAGGAAAGGAACATGGTGTTCCTCTGCGATCCGCTCTCCTCCTCCTGTGCCGAAGAGATCGATCTCACCATGACAATGAGGGCATGAATACCCACTCATATTCTCAATCACTCCAAGAACCGGGAGTTCCATCATCTCAACGAAGGTGATTGCCTTCGTCGAATCCAGTGTTGCAACATCCTGAGGTGTGGTAACTATCACCGCACCGCTGATGTTCGGAGCGATCTGAGAGATTGTTAGAGCTTCGTCACCTGTTCCCGGGGGAAGGTCAACGATCAGATAGTCAAGTGAGCCCCATTTGACATCTGATAAAAACTGCCGTATCACCTGCGCTTTGATTGCTCCCCGCCAGACCACAGGATCTGATCTCTTCTGGAGCAGGAATGCCATGGAGATGACCTGCAGCGATCCGGTCATACGGACCGGGAGCATGGACTGCCCCTCTGCCATGAGTTGATGTTCTTCAAGTCCGAGCATCTTGGGAATACTTGGTCCATGAATATCAAGATCCAGAAGACCGGTCTGTTTTCCCCTAGCGGAAAGGGCATATGCAAGGTTTACCGCAACTGTAGACTTTCCCACACCGCCTTTTCCTGATAAGACGAGTATTACATGCTTGACATCAATGGAAGCTTTTTCAGGAGGAGTATTTGCAGGTTTTTTGGGTGCAGCGGCTGACTGACCGCTGGAAGTATCTGACTGTGATGAATTGCTTTCAGGATAATCGCGAACCATGGTGTTCTCCTATGATTGGACATGATGTTCAGCTTCATGTTTTTATATGAGGCTGATGCCATTCAGTCTGGGAAGAAGGGTATCCCTTGTATACAATATATTAGTACTCATATGAGTAATACTCGGTTTCAACTTTATCAACCTCACCACCGGGAGAATTATTAAAAAGGAGATTAAGAGTAATCAGCGGTAAAAATCCCGGGATTTGACATATAGACCCAGTACCCGCCATAGGGCTGAACTGCCAGCTCGTCGTTGACCCCCTTGATGATCATGGGATCATATCGTTGCAGTAAAGAATTGAAACCTAAGCAGTTCTGCCATCCGTCACTCACAGATGAGAGTGCAATGCCAGCCTCAATCGGCCTGGTACTTGAAAATCCTATAGTATTCCACCCTTGAGAGAGCATTCGGGGTTGTATCACCGGGGATGCGGGATCATAGATGAGAGGAACCGTATCACTCTTTGTTGAATAAACCCAGACTGCCATCAAGGGTTTGATCTGAGTTGTCCGGAGAAGAGGAACCCAGCCTCTGGATGGCTCATAGAGTAACGCACTATGCCCGGCAACATCAAGGTGCTCGAATATCCGGGCTGTATCCTGACCTGGTGCCAGATTTCTGGGAACTGAAACAAAATTCCAGCCAGCTGAAACAGGGATCGAACCACCAGTGGGAGAGTCATCATGTGCAATGATATACTGTGACTTTGTTTCAGAGTCCGTGTTTCCATGAATATCCCATATTGTCAATGATACAGGATAGGTGCCTGCCTGGTTGTATGAATGGCACGGATCTTTTACAGAGTCGCCGGTACCATCTCCGAAATCCCAGGCCCTGGAGATTATCTCTCCGCCCGACTGGTCAGTAAACTGGACGGTAAGAGGAACAACTCCGGATCTTGGCGAACCTATAAATTCTGCAGATAACGGTTCAGATGAAGAGACCTGGATTTCCATGTTGTAAGTGTCTGTCTCTCCCATCTCATTGCTCACCTTGAGCGTGACAGGGTAGGTACCGGGTCCGGTAAAGGTGTGCGAGGGATTAGGTATCATACTCTGTGAACCATCTCCAAAGTCCCAAAGCCAGACCATAGCTCCGGTTGAACGATCCGAAAACTGGACAGTAAGAGGGGCCTGACCGGACTGTGGAACTGCACTGAAATTTGCATCAAGGGGGAGTGGGTATGCCTGAATATACCCCTCTTTTATATGAGAACTACTGACGCCATCCGGATACTGTACAGTCAACTGTACTGAATAAACACCGCCATATGCATAGGTATGTACCGGGTTCTCACCACCAGATGAATATCCATCACCAAAATTCCACACCCATCCAGAAGGATCTCCTTTCGAAAGATCCGAAAACATCACCATAAGAGGAGCCCTTCCAGAGGTAGGAGCACCTGAAAAATCAACTGATTTAGAACCAGCATCCCCGGACACGAAAGGTGAGCCAGACGTAAAACCACTTTCCTCACCAGATACACCATTACATGATACTACTAAAGCCAGTGATACCAATAAGATTGCCCAATATTGAATCATACACACTCCCCGAAAAACCTGACCAGCACTTTATTTTAGTAATTCAAGTCACCAAGCAGCCCGTCCGTTTCTTCCCTTGAGCAAATGAGGTTAAGGAAAGAAACATACCGGCCGCCTCAATGTTCCTAGAAAAATATCATATTCATGAGCAACCATAAGGGTTTCTCAGGTTTCAGGCGCTCAATTATGAATGGGTGTCTGAACCATCGATCACAGCAGGGTCACTGACGTATCAAGATTAGAGAGGAATTTGTCAGAAAAATGGAAGTTATCCCTGTAACTGCACTACAGCCTCATCAATCCGAGATGCAATAACAGATAAGTTGCTTACAATAACTGAAACCTGATTTAATGCGTTTGAAGATTCTTCAGATGCAGTCATTGATTCTTCTGCCTCTTTCGCAGATACCAGGGTCATATTTTTTATCTCCTGAACATTGGCTGTTATCTCCTCGACTGATGCTGTTCCTTCCTCTGAAAGACTTGCAACTTCAATCATATGGCCTGATATCTCTTTCACATGGTTTGCGATGGTATGGAATATCTTGATGGTGTCAGTAATTGCAACCGAACCCTTCTCAACCTCCGATGTTGCATGGCTCATGGCAGCTGTTACACGTTCAGATTGTTGCTGAAGAGATGCAATAATCGTACTAATATTCTCGGCAGAGGTCTGTGACTCATGTGCCAGATCTTTAACCTCATCAGCGACAACTGCAAAACCCATACCCGCCTCTCCTGCCCGGGCTGCCTCAATCGCAGCATTTAATGCCAGCAAGTTAGTTTGATCTGCAATATCTGCAATTATCTTCACGATCTTTCCAATCTCGTTCATCTGGCCTTTTATTTCAAGGATAATCGCACCGACATCATTCACCGAACTGTTAATTGTCTGTATGCCATTTTCAGCAATCGCGGCCTGGTTAATACCCTGCGTCGATATCGTATCTGCTTCCTGAGAGAGACGAGATACGGAATCCACCCTGGATGCCACAGTTGAAACAGATGTACTGAGATCCTCCATGGCTGAATAAATCTGATCGATTGCCTGAACAGTGCCATGTGCCTGTGTGCTGACAACTGATACACTATGAGTTACTGATGCTGAACCTGCAGATATCTCTTCAACACTTGCTGATGCCTCTTCAGAGGAAGCAGAAAGGGTACTAATCTGTTCAGATATGTCACCGATTGCCTTTGAGATCTCAACTCCGACCTTATTCAACCCCTCTTTGAGTGAGACCAGGTCTCCTTTAATAACCACTTTCTCATCAAACCGTGTCGAAAATTTCGCTTGGGAAAATAGTTCTGAAACCCGAAGAACCTCTCCAAGGGGTGCCATTATTGCGTCAAGCATCTCATTCATTCCGGAAATAATCTCAGTATATGCCCCGGAATGTGAAGATGCATCTCCTCGTGCATGTAATCTTCCCTCTTCTGCTTCATGAAT
>QKDV01000274.1 GCA_003251955.1 Methanospirillum hungatei | reverse complement strand
CTGGGACTTTGGTGACGGTACAAATGACTCGATTGCATCTCCTTCTCATACCTATCAGCAGGCCGGAGTGTACACAGTCAAACTGACTTCTTCAAACCAGCAGGGAACTGATACAAAGACTGAAAAGGACTTTATTGCAGTTACTGGTGACATACCCCCACCGGTTGCCATGTTTGAGGCAACTCCTGTTTCAGGTTCAGCCCCTCTGACGGTACAGTTCACTGATCTCTCTATTGGACCACCAACCACCTATTATTGGGATTTTGGTGACGCTACCACATCAAATGAGGCAAATCCGTCGCATATATTCACCGGACCAGGAAGTTATACCGTGACGCTCACGGTCTCCAACAGTGGTGGAAGCCACACGATGAAACGCGAGAACTATATCCTTGTGGATGGGAGCCCCAGTGGAATTGTTGCAGACTTTGAAGGAACTCCAACGAGTGGCACCGCTCCTCTGACTGTCAAGTTCACTGACAAGTCCACCGGCGGCCCGACTATGTGGATCTGGGACTTCGGCGATGGCGTCATCCCTATGGATGCGACATGTGCTGGTGACAGTTGCAACAACATTGCAAACCCGACTCACACATACACCGCCCCGGGTGTTTACACAGTCAAACTGACAGCAAGCAGTCAGACCGGTGGAGTAAGTACAAAGACCAAAGAAGGATACATTACAGTCTCGCAGTCAGGTGGAGTTGTTGCAGACTTTGAAGGAACCCCTACGAGCGGTGGTGCCCCTCTGACTGTCAAGTTCACTGACAAGTCCACCGGAGGTCCGACGATGTGGATCTGGGACTTCGGCGATGGCGTCATCCCTATGGATGCGTCCTGTGCTGGTGACAGTTGCAACAACATTGCGAACCCGACACACACGTACACTGCTCCTGGTATCTACACAGTCAAATTGACAGCAAGCAGTCAGACCGGTGGAGTAAGTACTAAGACCCGCGAAGGTTACATCACGGTCTTGCAGTCAGGTTCAATAATTGCTGACTTCAGCGGTTCACCAACTGCGGGGAGTGTGCCACTGACCGTCCAGTTCAGCGACCGGTCAATTGGTGGTCCAACTATGTGGGCCTGGGACTTTGGTGATGGTGGAACTGACATGATGGCTAATCCGTCCCATGTATACCGGAACCCAGGAATGTACACGGTCAAACTGACGGCAAGTAATACCCTGTCTACAAACTCAGTAACCAAGTCAGGTTACATCTCTGCCTCACAGGCTGGTCCTGGAGGGTTGGTGAAGATCACCTATGCCCCTGACAGATCACAGGTATATCTGAATAATCAGCTTCAGGGTGAAACCCGGTTCCTGCAGACATTCAGAATTGGGAATTTACCGGGTGGAATCAACCAACTTAAGATCACAAAACCTGGTTTCACTGATTATGTCCGGGACATTTCCGTTCCGGCAGGGAAGGAGATTGAGGTTATTGCAGATATGAAGATCAAGCCGACCAACAACGGCATACTAAGTATCTACACATACCCGGCAGGGTCGTCAGTGTATGTGGATGGAAACCTCGCCGGTAATGGTCCAATCTGGCTTGCAGACGTTCAGCCTGGGCTCCATTCACTCAAAGTAACCTCTCCAAATTACCTTGACTGGAACCAGCAGGTGAATGTCATTGGAGGCGGTAGTGTTACTTACGTGACCGCTGCCCTCTATCCATCCTGGTGGACGCCGCAGTATGGGTACGTGATGATCTCATCACTACCATCAAACGGGCTTGCGTTCCTGGATGGTGTAGCACAGGGAAACACGCCGATAACTCTCTCGCAGGTCAAGCCCGGTGTTCACACCGTGCGGGTTGAACTTGCCGGATATCTACCCTTTGAGCAACAGGTCAATGTGATGGAAGGAAGAACTGCCTACGTCATCGCCCAACTGAATCAGGGTGATCAGGGTGGGGTTATTCCGATGAGTGCTATGTCATCTGGCTGATATGTCAATATTTATTTAAAAAGAATTACTATTGACTACTTCCTCTATTTTCATTTTTTAATAGTATCAGTTCATATGCAATCCATTGCATATATTGGCATTAGAGAGTTCTATGGATGTAAAAAAGCGAAGGATCAATGAAATAACTGGCAAAAAAACTGATTATAACCGATATGATATCATTGTTATCATTGCATCCGTCATTTTTGCAATTTTTTTCTCATTAATGTCGTTATATCGATTATCCGTTTTTGATCCCCAATATGATACTGCCTTATTTAATCAGATCTTCTGGAACACTCTTCATTCAGGTGAACTACTTACAAATTCATTCGAAGGGGGCTCACATTTTGGTGTTCATTTCTCTCCCATCCTGGTATTAGTTCTCCCATTTTACTATCTCTCATCATCTGCAACAACCTTGTTTGTCATCAAGTCTGTACTTATCACACTCGGAGTAGTTCCGATATATCTCTGTGCTCGTGAATTTGTTGGAGAAAAAAACGCATGGATGGTTGCACTAATTTATTTTTTATATCCATGTGTTCAGGGACTAGGATATTGCGATTTTTATGAGGTCTCATTTCTCCCATTTTTCGGTGGAATGACCTTGTGGGCTTATCTGACAAAACGGAATAATCTGATGCTCGCGTGTGGATGCTTCTGTCTTCTGATAAAAGAAGACGTTAGTTTATTCATATTGATGTTGGGAATTGTTGGGCTATATCTGAATCGATCAAAAACTTTAAAAGAAAACTTGCACTTTATTCTTTTAATTATTCTCTCTTTATTTGTCCTCTTTTTATTCTTTTTTATAATAATTCCTGCATTCCCTATTGAAAATCCAGTCATCACTGTTCATAATATTGATCAATATACAAATATATCCTCAAATTTGTCTGAGCACAATATTAATCGCTTAAATTATCTTTTACAATTATTCCTCCCTCTTCTGTTCATTCCATTTGCTGGTTTGAGTGTCCTTGTTATTGGGGTTCCCTCATTCTTGGAGATTCTTCTTTCTCCAAATCAAGAATACTACTATATTGGGCAGCATTACTCTTCATTGATAATTCCTGTTGTTTTTATGGCTTTTATAATCGGAGTCACCAGAATCTCTTCTGACAAAAGGAAACAAGGTCTGGTAACCCAGAGAAACATCTTAATCCTGGTATTAGTATGTTCTCTCGTTGCAACTCTTCTCTGGTCTCCGGTAATTCCTCCGTTGCAATATGCAGCACATGGAGGGCATATACCAACCTGGCAGCACAGTCCTGTTCTACATCAGGTGATTGATATAATTCCCGCTGATATCTCGGTTGCAGCTCCTATGAACATCCTTCCCTTTTTAACAAACCGGCATGATGTTTATATGAACTATAATCCTCAGGCAGATCTCATTCTGTTAGATGAGAAACTACCTGAATATGCTCAAGATTTCCAACAACATATGAAAGATATTTCAGAACAATATCAAAAAGCTCTTGACATTGATGGTACTTCTGTTTATGTGAAGAATGATAACCCAATGCTCCTCGACACAATTCAGAAAAAATCAACAATTATTGTTAAATCTTAAAAAATAGATTTTATATTCTTTTATGGGCTCGCTGAGATTCGAACTCAGGATCTCCGCCGTGTGAAGGCGACGTCATAACCAGCTAGACCACGGGCCCAAAAGAAATGCACCGATCGGGAATTGAACCCGAGCTATTGGCTTGGAAGGCCAAAGTCATGCCTCTAGACCATCGGTGCAGATGCTTTACAACGTGGGATGTCTGTCTTATTAAACTTATCTATGTGTGTGGGTAAATGAAGAGCGATTCTGAAATATTTCAGATATAGAATATGTATATGGCTGTCCACGCCGTGCTCCTGGATATTGATGGAACCTTGTTCACCGGGATGGATCCTCTGCCGGGTGCTACAAAAACCATCGAATTTCTACAGCAAAACAAGATCTCCTATCGCTTCATATCCAATGGAACTAGGCGGTCAAAAAAATCAGTTATTGAAAAACTAGAGCGTCTGAACCTACCTGTCCGGGACGATGAGGTCTTCACTCCTGCAGGAGCAGCGATACAGTATCTTCAGACTCATGGAATCTCATCATGTACCCTCCTGGCAACTGATGATCTTAAGGATGACTTCCTCAATGCCGGTATATCCCTTGTTCATGATGGTCAGGTAGTGATTATTGCTGATGCCGGGGATGCCTTCACCTATCAGTCAATAAACCAGGCGTTTCGCCTGGTGATTGGTGGTGCTGAACTGATTGCCCTTGAGAAGGATCGATACTGGAAGGATAGTGATGGGCTTTCCCTTGGAGCAGGAGCTTTTGTGGCCAGCCTTGAGTTTGCATCAGGAAAGGCATCTGTCCTCATGGGAAAGCCATCTCCGGAATTCTTCAGAGGGGCCTTATCAAGCATGAGGGCTGATCCAAAGACAACCCTGATGGTTGGTGATGATATAGTTACAGATATTGGGGGATCAATGGCATGCGGGCTTCAAGGAGTACTGGTTCAGACCGGCAAATTCAGTGCTGAAGTAGTGGAGAAATCTCAAGTAAAACCCACGCACATAATCCGATCAATCATGGTACTTCCCGAACTTATCCAAAAGGAATCATGAAGAACAATCAGGTATGTTATTACCCCATGCCTCTCAGAACAAGAATGATTCAATCACTCAGTTCTCCCTTCCTTTATCATGATGGGAACCTGATGTATGTAGATTCGGAGGATTATGCCTGAAAAATTACAGATGACTGATCTCCCGCCGGAAGACAAACGGCGACTCGCACTGACCGGTCTGGAAGTTGATATGAAAAATCGCTCCGGAAGTTTCTTTCAGAAAGATCAGGATGTCTGCCATGTAACCTCTGATTGTAGCGGTATAGAATTCCTGACCCTGGGGAAAGCCCTTGAGTTATACCCCTGGGTAAATGAGTATGTCTGGCGGGCGGTGTCAAAAGACAAAGACAAGTTCACCCGCTACGTAGCCGCCCAGAAAGATCCGCGTGGTTTTGTCATCATTGCGAAGAAAGGAACCCGGAGTGTCTACCCACTTCAGGCCTGTCTACTCATGTCTGATTCTCCGGTGCAGCATGTGCATAATATAATCATCGCAGAAGAAGATTCCGAACTTCACATCATATCTGGATGTACATCAGCATCCGCACGAAGCAGCGGTGCCCATATCGGGGTCACCGAGTTCTACGTTGGCAAGGGAGCAAAAGTCACCTCAACCATGATCCATAACTGGGGGAAAAATATTGCCGTTTATCCCCGGAGTGCTTCAATCGTAGAAGAAAATGGGGTATTTCTCTCAAATTATGTCTGCATGGAACCGGTCAGAAAGATCCAGATGTCACCGATCTGTGATCTTGTAGGAGAAAATGCAGTAGGTAGGTTCTCAAGTGTCGTGGTTGCTCCCCCCGGTTCGCACCTTGATCTGGGATCCACTGTCAACCTGAATGCACGTGGAACTAGTGCCGAACTTCTGACCCGTGCCATCACCACCGGAGGTCTCATTTACTCCCGTGGAATGATTCAGGGAAAAGTTAAAGGAACCCGTGGGCATATTGAGTGTAAAGGGCTGATCTTAAAAGACGGGACGATTCATGCAATCCCGGAGATCAGGGGAGAAGTGGTTGATACTGAACTCTCCCATGAGGCAGCGGTTGGAAAGATAGCAAAGGACGAGATCGAGTATCTTATGGCACGTGGCCTTGATGAAGAGACTGCAACAGCAACTATCATCAGGGGCTTTTTGGATGTAAGAGTTGAAGGTCTCCCTGATGTGCTTCAGGATCAGATCAATGCGGCAATCGACGCTGCAGAGAAGTCAGGATTTTAATTTATGAATAAGGATCGGGCTGATGAACGGGCTATGATGGTTCAGTCCCAGATCCAATCCCGGGGAGTTAAGGATCTGAGGGTTCTCAGAGCCTTGGAGATTGTGCCAAGGCATCTTTTTGTCCCTGAAGAGTTTACCAGAGATGCATACTGCGATCACCCTATTCCAATTGGTCATGATCAGACCATCTCCCAACCCTATATTGTTGCTATAATGACAGAACTCCTGGTACCACAAGAGGGGGATAACATCCTGGAGATAGGCACCGGAAGTGGGTACCAGGCAGCCATCCTTGCTACGATATGTGGCCGGGTGGTAAGTATTGAGCGAATTCCTGCACTTGCAGATGCTGCCAGGGTCAGTTTGCAGAGGGCTGGTGTAAAGAATGTCTCCGTTTTTGTGGCTGATGGAACGCTTGGGTGGCCAGAAATGGCCCCCTATGATGGTATCATCATCACGGCAGCAACTCCTTCTATACCTTCTCCTCTCATTGAACAACTTGCCCCTGGTGGTAGACTTGTGGCCCCGGTTGGTACCACACAGATTCAGGAGCTTGTTCGTCTGACAAAAAATCCTGAAGGAATCCTGAAAGAGCGATTTGATGGGGTCAGGTTCGTACCCCTGATCGGTAAATACGGCTGGAGAATGTAACTGTTCTCTTTGCTCATACAGTCAGATAATCATAGTATTTGATCGACACTCTGGAGAATTTATGCATATTATAAACAAAGCGGTTACTCAAATCGAGTTAATGGTGGAGGATTGTGGCATCTCTGATAACCCAGTCACACTAGAACAGGAGAATGAGGTCATTAAATGTGCGTATGAACGGGGAGCCCTTCTCCGTGTGACCTTTGGGGGGAGATCTGCCGGTATTGCATCTGATGATCCTGTACGGACAACAACAAAGCCCTCATTCATGTTCGGTGCAACACTTGGAAAACCTGCCTTGCGGTCTGCAGCAGCCGGAATCATAAATGCCATAACCGGTTTTCTCTGTACATCTCGCCGTCTTCATGCCTGTCTTCCTGAAAACCATGATATCTGTCTCAAAGAACTTGAGCGGACAATCGCAGGAAGGAAGATCTGGTGTTGTGGCGAAATGGCCCGAATCCGTGAGCATTTTTCATCACAAATTGTGGATTCCCCACAGGATGCAGATCTGATCCTGATCTCCTCTGATGGAATGATCAGTGATGAGAAGGGGGTAATCCCTGAAGAGCCTGGAGAAAAGTACCTGTTTATTGGGCCTTCTACAGCCGGTGTTGCGGTTCTCACCCATGCCTGTCATTACTGTCCGTATGGCAGGACGAATATCTAATGGTTAGACTGCATATCTAATCTGTACTATGCTCTTTGGCTCGTCAGGGATCCGTCGCCTCTATGATCAGGATCTGCTCACTCTTACCTTGCAGGTGGGGATGGCAGTGGGTAGCAGGGCAGATCAGGTTCTAGTTGGAATGGACTCGAGAACAACTGGTTCTGTTCTGTCCAGTTCCTTTATAGCAGGTGTATGCAGTGTCGGTGCTGATGTCCTTGAAGGGGGTATCGCACCTACCCCGTCAATAGCATATAGTTGCCGCTCTTTCAGGGCAGCCTGCATGGTCACCGCTTCTCACAATCCTGAACCCTATAATGGATTAAAACTCTTTAATCCTGAAGGTTCCTCATTTAAGGCACTTCAGCAGGAAGAGATCGAGGATGCCCTTACTGGTATCCAGGCTTCAGACTGGCTTCATCAGGGTGAGGTAAGAAAGTATGATCCACTGACACCTCACCGTGAGGCAATTCTTAAGGAGATTGATCTGAAAGAAAATCTCCCGGTTATACTGGATTGTGGTAACGGGGCAGGATCTGTTCTTACCCCTCACCTGCTGTCAGATGCAGGTGTATCTGTTACAGCGGTTAATGCGAACCCATCAGGTATCTTCTCCAGGCCTTCTGAGCCACTTCCTGAACATCTTCCCTACCTCCCTGACCTGATGAAGAAGACAAACGCCCGATGTGCTGTGGTACACGATGGTGATGCAGATCGGATGATGGCATTTGACAATACTGGGAGATATATTCCGGGCGATCTTCTCCTGATTCTCTATGCAAAATACCTTGGATCTAAAAAAGTGGTAACCACCTATGATGCCTCAATGGCAGTTGAAGAGGTTGCCGACGTGAGAAGGACACCCGTTGGTGATGCATTTGTATCTGAACAATTAGTACAATGGGGTGACTTTGGTGGAGAACCCTCGGGTGCATGGATCTTCCCTCAAATCTCATATTGTCCTGATGGTCCCTTTGCAGCCGGGCTATTCTGTGAAATGGCTGGAGAGTGGGATATTGCTGAAGAGCTTGCCTCAATTCCCCGGTATCCGATAATCCGGCAATCTCTGGAACTCGCTCAATCTCATGAGATACTATATGCACTCGGAGCAGCAAACCCGACCGACGGTCTTCGTCTCGAAGAGGATGATGGATGGTGCCTGGTCAGGGCAAGTGGGACAGAGCCAAAGATACGGTTCACTGCTGAAGGGCGGACATCTGACGATGCCAAGAGGATGCTTGAGAAAGGAGAAGAGATCGTCAGGATTGCAATAAGAGGCGGAGCCTGATGGTTCAGTGTGTTATCCTCGCAGCTGGTGAAGGAAAACGCATGAGGCCACTCACCGGTTCTCGCCCGAAGGTAATGCTCCCTGTTGGAAACCGTCCCATGCTTGAGCATCTGATCATAGCAGTCCGTGATTGTGGTGTTGATGAGTTCATTCTGGTTGTAGGATATGAAGAGACAGCAGTCAGACATTATTTTGGTGATGGTTCTGCGTTTGGAATTACAATCAGGTATGTAACACAAAAACGCCAACGTGGGACCGGAGATGCAGTATTGAATGTTCGGCCACATATTACTGGACAATTTCTACTTCTGAACGGGGACATGATCCTCTCCCGTGATGATATCAATATGGTTCTCTCCAGTTCTTCCCCGACAGTAGGAATCTGCAGGTCAGATCATCCACAGGATTTTGGTGTGGTTACGGTGGCTGACGGGATCATCACCGGTCTTGAAGAGAAGAGTGAAAATCCGAAGAGCGATCTGATAAACGCGGGGTTGTATCTTTTTAATACCGATCTTTTTACCCATCTGAACCAGATAACTCCGTCTCCACGTGGTGAACTGGAACTGACTGATGCTTTGCTGCCTTTAATTTGTGATGGATCCCTGAAGGCGGTCATACTCTCTTCATGGAAAGATTTGGGATCTCCGTGGGACCTGCTTACAGCAAATGAACACCTTTTAAGTTCTCTCTCCTCCTGTATCGAAGGAGAAATTGAGGACGGTGTTGTGCTCAAAGGTGCAGTCAAGGTGGGAAAGGGGACTGTAGTAAAGGCAGGGACATATATTGAAGGTCCATGTATCATAGGAAAGGACTGCAGGATTGGACCGCATGCCTACATCAGGGGAGCAACTGCTATCGGAGACAACTGTCACATCGGTCATAGTATTGAACTTAAAAACTCCATCGTGATGAGTAATACGAATATTCCTCACTTTAATTACGTTGGTGACAGTGTTATTGGTAGTGGCTGCAACTTTGGAGCCGGGACTAAAATTGCCAATCTTCGCCATGACAAGAAATGCATCTCTGCCGGCGGGGTGAATACACGGAGAAAAAAGTTCGGGGCAGTCATTGGTGATGATGTGCTGTTTGGAATAAACTGCTCTGTGAATGTCGGCACTGTGGTAGGTAACCGGTCTCGGATCGCTCCTCATTCCTTTGTTAGTGGTGCCATTGCTGATGACACGGTGGTGAAACGGTGAGCGTACAGGCTGTTATCCTTGCAGCCGGTGAGGGAACCAGGATCAGGCCACTGACACAGAATCGGCCAAAGGCATTGATCCCTGTTGCAAATCGTCCGATTTTAGAGCATCTTGTTGAATCACTACTCGCCTGTGGTATCCGTGATATAATTGTGGTTGTCGGGTACCGTAAAGAGCAGGTGATGAGGCATCTGATTCACCTCCCTGTTGAGGTCCGGGTCGTTGAGCAGAAGTACCAGCTTGGCACCGGCCATGCACTCATCTGTGCACGTGATCTGATTACTGATGATCTTCTGATCCTGCCTGGAGACAATTATGTTGATCCGTCATCCCTGAAGGAGGTACTGAAGATCCAGAACTCCATGCTCATTACAACCCACCGCCACCCGTCAAATTTTGGTGTTGTGCATGTTGAAGATGGACGTGTTGTTGGTATCATTGAAAAGCCAGTTCATGCGAATAGAATGACGGTCAGCTGCGGTGTGTACTATCTGGAGCACACTCTTCTTGCAGGAATGACCGAAAACATGCTCTCTGATGCTGTCAATGTATTAATTTCCCAAGAAACTTCTATTAAAGCGGTGTATGCTCACGAGTGGCAGGATGCTATCTATCCCTGGGATCTCATCAGCATGAATGAGAGACTTTTGAGAAATATTTCTCCTTCTTATGCAGGATCAATTAGTACGAGCGCGGTAATTGAGGGTCATGTCTCCATTGGCAAGGGCTCTGTCATCAGTCCATACTGCATGATTAAAGGTCCGGTGGTAATCGGTGAAGATTGTGTGATCGGACCCCATGTTGTGATCAATCCAGGTACCAGCATTGCATCACGGGTGGTTATCGAACCATTCACAGTAATTGGCAACTCCCTTGTGATGGATGATTGTACTATTGCCTCGCATTCAAAAATTGCGTCTGCAGTACTGGGAGAAGCATGTACTATCGGTGAGCATACTGTTATCACTGCGGGAACTGGCTTTATTGAGATTGGAGAAGAGGCCGTACGCTCATCCTGTGGTGTTATTATGGGAAACGGAGTATTCTCATCACCGTTGGTGATCTATGAAAATACTCTAATCGGAAATGACTGCCAGATCAATGCCCGAAATGGTCTCCGTCTTCGATCAAAAGTTATCCCGGACCGTACCCGGGTGATGTGACATGTGTGGGATTGTGGGGTACATCGGGTTCCGGCCTGCAGCTCCGGTGCTGTTTGAAGGGCTCAAACAACTCGAGTACCGTGGATATGACAGTTATGGAATAGCGACCCATTCGAATGAAATTTTTATACATAAAAAAAAGGGAAAAGTTTCAGAATTCTCACCCGATGAGACTACTCTACCGGGGACATGTGGAATCGGACATACCCGCTGGGCAACCCACGGGATTCCTTCAGACCTCAACGCTCATCCACATACTGATTGCAATGAGCAAATAGCAGTTGTCCACAATGGTATCATTGAGAATTATGCTCACCTGAAACGGGAACTTAGAGCCAAAGGTCACACTTTCAGATCAGAAACTGATACCGAGGTTATTCCTCATCTTCTGGAGGATCTCAATGAAGGAGATCTGCTCAAGGCGATACAGAAGATGGTTAATTATCTTGAGGGTTCATATGCAGTCCTGGCAATCTCAAATGATTGCAACCGGCTTATCGCTGTTAAAAACCGGAGTCCGCTTGTTCTTGGAATTGGGGATGGTGAATTCTTTGCTGCGTCAGATATCACACCTCTCCTTGAGTACACAAACCGGGTACTCTATCTTGAGGATGGGGACATCGCAGAGATAAGTGTAGATGGGTATGAGATCTATCAGGGTTCAACCCAGGTCAGCCGCAGGGTTCATGAGATCCAATGGGCACCTGAAACTGTTCAGAAGGGAGGATTTCCTCATTTCATGCTCAAAGAGATCTATGAACAGCCGGAAGTCATCAATCGTGCCATTCACTCCCTTACTCCAGATTCAATACCCCGGTTTTTATACGACGCCAAATCTATGACTGTAGTGGCCTGTGGTAGTTCATATCATGCCGGCCTGATTTTCAGGTATCTGGCAGAATCAGCATGTGGTATCCCGGTTAGAGTAGAATTTGGATCAGAATTTAAATACAACTCGGTTCCGCTCACAGATGTTATCATTGGCATATCGCAGTCAGGAGAGACTGCTGATACCCTGTCGGCGATTCACAAAGGCAACTGCAGTAATGTTCAGACTGTAGCAATAACAAATGTTCTGAATAGTTCAATAACCAGATATGCAGATAATACCATCCTGATGCAGGCCGGTCCTGAGATCAGTGTGGCAGCCACGAAGTCATTTACTGCCCAGTTGGGTGTACTTCTACAGATGATCAGCCTTCTCTCCGGGCAGGTAAGTGATGAGTTCCTCTCTCATGCCGGCGTCTCGATTGATAAGGTTTTTCTTCTGAATCTTGACGATGCTGTCTCTCTGTGCGCAAAAGCAGAACACATTTTTTTTGTTGGGAGAGGCCCGTTCTATCCAGTTATGATGGAAGGGGCTTTGAAGATGAAAGAGATCTCCTACATCCATGCCGAGTCATATGCTGCCGGTGAGATTAAGCACGGCCCGTTCTCACTACTGTCACCAGAGACCCCTGTAATAGCGACATGTCTTCCCGGGCCTGCCTATGCAGTCATGCTTGGAAATCTTAAAGAGATGAAAGCAAGAGGGACCCCTATCATAGCCATTGGTTCAGAAGAAGATACTGAACTGTCCGAACTGGCTGATGTTCTGATACCACTTGAGGAGAAACATATATTTCTGGAGATCGTTGCAGTGACGGTAATTTTACAACTACTCGCGTATCACACTGCTGCCCTTCTTGGGCGTGAAATAGACAAACCTCGCAATTTAGCGAAGAGTGTGACCGTCGAGTAATTTTACAGTTAATTAAAAATTCCATGAGTAAAAAAAGAGTTGTAGTGCTTGGCCCGTCACCACGGTTTCTTTCAGGTATCAGTTATTATACACTCCGCCTGTCCAATGCACTAACTGATCATTTTCTGGTAACCAGCCTTCTTTTCAGGTATATGCTTCCCAAAAGACTCTTTCCGGGTTGGAAGAGAGTCGGGACTGATCTGACATCCCTTGAATTTTGCAAGTCTGTGAGGGTTAGGGAACTTCTTGACTGGTATAATCCTCTGACCTGGATCAGAGCTTCACATGAATTTAGGAATGTTGATGTAATCATTCTGGAGTGGTGGACGTCCAGTGTGGCACATATGTACCTGGCTCTTCTCCTCTTAAATATCACGAAAAAACCGGTTATGATAGAGTTCCATGAAGTTGTCGATCCTCTAGAATTTTCTGTTGGTCCCATTCGTGTATATGCACGGGTCATGGGAAGGCTGATCCGTCGAATGGCCTGTCGTTATGTGACCCATTCTGAGCATGATCGCCAACTGATCGCTTCTCACTACCGAATTCCTGAAAATAAAATTGGTGTGATTCCTCACGGTCTATATGATCAGTATCCTATTCTTGATAGGGAAGATTCCAAGAGTTCACTAATCGCCGATGGCTGTTTTATCTTTTTGTTCTTTGGGTTAATTAGGCCATATAAAGGTGTTATTCACCTGATCCATGCCTTTGAGATGCTCCCTGATGAAATCAGGGAACATTCACTCCTATACATCGTCGGTGAGGCATGGGAAGATCATGCCTCACTTGATGCAGTCTCCAAGTCACCTGCTCAAGACCGGATACGACTTCTGAACAAATATGCTTCAGACGATGAGATCCCACTCTACTTCTCAGCTGCAAATGCATTGGTTCTACCGTACACCCGGGCATCACAGAGTGGGGTAGCACACATCGGGATATCATATGGCCTTCCCATAATAGCATCTCAAGTGGGAGGACTAGCTGAGAGTCTTTCCGGATATGATGGTACCACCTTTGTCCAGACAGGTGATGAAAACGCACTGTCACATGCGATGGAACACGCGTTTTCATTAGGTTCAAAGAAGTATCAGGTTCCCGTTGATCTCAAATGGGAAAGTGTAGCGAAAAAATACGAGGTTGAAATATCATCCATATTTAATGGAGTAAAAACATGAGGATTGCAATCCTTTCATGCCTCGAGTTCAGTGTTCCTGGAGGAGCAGAAAGATTTTTCATAGATGTGGCAATGGCACTTGATGCTACTATCGTGTGTCTGAGTTATGACCCTTCTCTTGGTAATTGCTATCCTCTGGCACAGAACGTAAAATTTCATCCACTCAATATAACTTTGCCAGGCGAACCTCTGAAACAACCTGCCGGAATGCGTCTCTTTGGCTCCTTAGAATTAGATTATGATTTTTTTATTGTCACTGATGACATGGCATTGCGATTCCTGTCTTGCGGCAAGCCGCATTGCTATGTCATGCTCACACCCCGCAGAGCCCTCTATGATATGTACTATCAGACCATTGCTGATCTCCCTGTGGTAAAGCGACTGATCTATGTGCCTGTTCTTTCTCTCTTCCGTTTTCTGGATCGCAGGTTTGTCATGAATCATGTCATCCACATTGCTGGTATCTCCCACAATGTCAGAAATAGGATCTGGAAGACATACCAACGGAAGGCAGATGTTTTTTATCCTCCGATTCACTTGGAGAATTACCAGAACAAGGGATACGGGGACTACTGGTTATCTGTATCCAGAGTAGACAAGTGGAAAAGGATAGATCTTCAGATCGAAGCTTTCAGAGGTATGCCTGATAAAAAACTTAAGATAGCAGGCAAAATTTATCCAGCCTTTGAGTCGCTGGCAAAGTCAGCACCGCCGAATGTTGAATTCCTGGGATCAGTAAGTGATTATGATCTGATGAACCTCTATGGATCCTGCCGTGGATTTCTGACAACCGCTATTGATGAAGATTATGGGCTTACACCACTTGAGGCAATGGCATGTGGTAAACCGGTAGTGGCTGTAAAGGAAGGAGGATACCTTGAAACTGTGATCGACGAGCATACCGGGCTTTTGGTATCCCCTGATTCCTGTTCAATCAGTCAGGCAATCCGCCTGATTGATGAGAGTCCTGAACATTATGCAGAATCTTCGAGAAACCAGGCTGCACGGTTCGATTACAAATTATTTAAAGAACAAATATCCACGTATGTGCATACGCTGGCAGGAACATGAGAATTAAACCAATATTATATAATCGCTGGGTCATGATACCGGAGATGTTGTGAACATGAATTGGGATGATTTACATGTCCTAATTACCGGTGTAAGTGGATTCGTAGGCTCATACCTTGCACGCGACCTGGTAGATAATGGGGCACATGTTTACGGTTTGGTCCGCCGACGGGCTGACGGGACTATCCCGAAGAATATCGCTCATAAAAAGATTGAACATGCAATAAATTTTGTAGAGGGGAGTCTTGAAGATCTCCCTGGGCTTGCCCACGCAATTGATGTTGCTGATCCGGATTATATCTTCCACCTTGCAGCCCAGTCGTTTGTTCCCCGTTCAATATCACATCCGCTTGAGACTGCCCAGATAAATTGTATCGGGACGATGAACCTGCTTGAAGCAGTCAGGCAGAAAGAGGTTGATCCTGTGATGATTTTTGCCGGTACAAGCGAAGAATATGGTCTTGTTATCAGCTCCAAAGAACAGCATACATCTTTGAAAGAGAAGTATGGCGTAATCTTTCCTGAACCATCC
>QKDV01000047.1 GCA_003251955.1 Methanospirillum hungatei | reverse complement strand
ACAAGGATGAAGTTTCCAGAAAAATCAGACTCGATGCTGCAATAGGAATGTCGTCTCTCTTTTTGTTCTGTATTTTGTATCTCTCTGTGGGATACGTGTTCTTATATGAACACGGACTGGGTGCACCAGAATCTGATCTGACCCTTGAAATTGTCCTGATGGTCACGAACCTTGGCATCCTTGGTAATGCTATCTTTGTGATAGTCTGTTTTGCTGCATTATTCTGCAGTATATTAGGTGGTGTGTATGGCCGTTCCCGTGTACTTCAGGTCACTCTTCCAAGGACAATTCCTAATTTTTCAATGACACGGAGGGTATACCTTGCAACAGTTCTGGTTCTGATATCCTCTGCATTTATCTCCCAGTTTTTCTGGTCTATGAACCTTACCCGGAGTTTTATATCGGTTAGACTCCTGCTTTTCAGCCTTGTTATTGTAATTTTAATCTATATTGACCGTCACCTGGATCCGGGAGACAGGGGATCATCACTGTGGTATGTTATCATGGCCGGTGGAGCTGGCCTATCGTTCCTTATCGGATTGAACCTGCTCTTCTGGCTTATTTGATGAATCGAATCCAATTAAAAAAAGTGAGATGATTTGAATGGTATTGGTGAGATTGTTAAACTGATCCTGGTTCTCTCCATGCTGTGAACTTTTCCTGTTCAAGCAGGGTGTCAAGAATAACGAGGGCAGCCATGGCCTCTGCAACCGGGACGATCCTGAGTGCTATACAGGGATCATGTCTGCCACCTATTGTTATAGATCTGGGATTTCCTGATATGTCTATCGTGTTTTGCGGGATGGAGATGGATGGGGTCGGTTTTATTGCAAGTCGTATTATGATCTCCTGCCCATTTGAAATACCACCGAGGATTCCACCGGCGTTATTGGATAGATATCCTTCAGGTGACATAGGATCATTATGTTCAGATCCAAACATCTTTGGTGCAGAAAATCCTGATCCGATTTCGATCCCTTTTACACCCCCGATACCCATCAGTGCCCCTGCAAGAAGAGCATCAAGTTTTCTGAAAACTGGATCGCCCAGCCCGGACGGGCACCCGGAGATAGTGATGCTTACAATACCTCCAACTGAATCACCCTTTTCCCTGGCCTCCCGGATCTCTTTTTCAAAGAGTGCTGGATCTGATTCACCATGAATCTCCAGAATCTTTCCGGCAATTGATATGCCTCTTTTTTTCAGGCAAATTGCAGCAATCGCCCCGGCTGCAACCCGTCCTGCTGTCTCCCTCCCTGAAGAGCGTCCTCCGCCCCGGTGATCCCTGATTCCGTACTTTTCAATGAAGGTCCTGTCTGCATGTCCAGGTCTGAAAACATCTCGAAGATGGTTGTAGTCTGAAGACTTGGCTGATTCGTTTCTTATCAGAAGCCCAATTGGGGTTCCAAGAGTCCTGTCTTCAAAGACACCAGACAGAATCTCAACGAGATCTGATTCTCGTCGGGGTGTAACCAGGTCTGAGGTTCCGGGCTTTCTCCGATCAAGAAACTGCTGGATATCTGATTCTAAGATCTCCACTCCGGGTGGACACCCGTCGACAACAGCACCGATAGCAGGGCCATGACTCTCTCCAAATGTTGTCACTCGAAATGATCTGCCAAACGTGTTCACAGTAACCATCTCCTCACGATATCGGCCGGAACATCAACCCCGGTTAGCACTTTAAACTGCTCAATGAGCTGATGAATAAACATTTCAGTACCCGGTATGATGCTGCATCCCTTTTCTAGTGCTCCACGAAGAAGTGGTGTCTCCGCAGGTGTATAGACGAGGTCAAACACGTGCATATCTGGCATTAATGATGAGATCGGAACAGGTGTCATGTTTGATGCTGATCCATGGGATTTCATCCCTACCGAGGTGGCGTTGATTACAAGGTCCGGGTGATACCGGTCAAAGTCGCTGATAGCCCCGGTCTCAACACCAAAGTGTTTGCCCATCTCACGTGCCCTCTCAACAGTCCGGTTGAGGATTATTGGTGTATATCCTCTCATTGATACAGCATAAACAGCCGCTGCAGCCGCCCCTCCTGCCCCAAGAATGACTGCTATGTCACCCTCCACACCTTCAAGTGGGCGGTAGATTCCTTTCCAGTCTGTATTGTATCCATATCGCTTTCCGCCAAGCAGGAGAATTGTGTTAACTGCTCCAATGACTGTTGCATCGTGTCTGATCTCATCGAGCAGAGGAAAAACCGTCTCCTTGTGAGGGATTGTAACACTCAGTCCTCTAACTCCTGCCTTTTCGGCTAAAGATATGAACAGTTCAGGATCAGGGCATTCAAACCAGGTATACCGTGCAGGAATATTCAACTCCTGAAAGAGTCTGTTCCAGATAGGAGGAGAGAGGCTATGCATACATGGGTTTCCCAGAATCCCATAAAGTCTGATTGAAGGGTCGGGAATAGTTGCCTGTAGAGGCTTATGGGCTGCGGATGGGATTGGGGTAGTGAGTACCCAGTTCACCAGTTTTTGACGGTTATTGATCTCATCTGATAAGATCTTTCCTGGCCGAATAATTTGAAGGATCTCGGCTGCTGCCTGTTTCGGTGTTTTACCGGTAGAATCGTAGATAATATCTGCCGCTGCCCGATAGGATGGCGTCCGTTCATTCAGAGTCGTATGAATTTCTTCTTCGAGGGAGAGTCCGGTAAGAGAAGGGCGTGATGTTCCTGCAATCCTTTTTGCAATCATCTCCTCGCTGCTGGTGAGCAAAATTACCTGGCTTTTTCTCCTCAGAGCTCTGATATTCTCCGGCCTGAGGACAGCACCTCCTCCCGTGCTAATTACTGCAGGTGTGTCGGGGAGATTTACAATGGTTCGGGATTCAATTGTGCGAAAGGCTTCTTCTCCCTCGCCAGATGCAAAGATCTCGGGGATGGTTCTTCCTTCTGTCTCCTCGATCAAAGAGTCGAGATCGATATGGTTGAACCCTAGTGTACCCGCAATATTGCGCCCGATACTACTCTTTCCAGTTCCACGATATCCGATCAGCACGATCCTGCGTTCTTCCATATTGATTTGAACTCCTCCCAGAAGTCAGGATATGATTTTGTAACGCATCCGGCATCAAGGATGGTGACATTACCAATTGCAGTTCCAAGGATGGCAAAACTCATTGCGGTTCTGTGGTCGCGTTCGGGATGAATAACCCCGCCAGTAAGTTGCCCCGGTATGATGACAATCTCATCGTCGTCTGCTTTACATTCAATGCCAAATGCTTTCAGACCGTTTACAATTGCTGCTATCCGATCACTTTCTTTAGCCTTGAGATGATGGATACCAGAAATTCGGGTTGGAGTCTCTGCAACTGCTGCCACAATGGCAAGAGTCTGAACCACGTCAGGGCAGTCTGCCATGTTTACATCAACACCGGAGATTGGTCCGCTGCATGAGAGTGTCACTGCTGAATCACCAATTTCTTCAGCTACACTCCAGTCGATCGTGCATCCCATCTGTCCGAGGATATTGAGCAGGCGTCGGTCTCCCTGATCCGAATCAGGGTTAAGACCCTCTACTGTGATTCTGCCTCTGGTGATTGCTGCGAGTGCAAACCAGTATGATGAGGATGAGAAGTCACCTTCGACAGTGTAAGATGTAGGTATATACTGCTTCCCTGCCGGGATATTCCAGGCCAGGGTGTTCATGCTCACCTGCTCTGGTCTTACCCCGAAGATGGACATCATGCCGGTCGTGATCCTGATGTATGGCTCGGAAACGACCGGGCCGATAAGCGAGATTGTAGTATCAGTTTTGGCATACGGTGATGCGATCAACAGTGAGGAGATAAACTGGCTTGAGATACTTCCATCTGCTCTGATTTCTCCTCCGTCAAGTTCCCCATCGATGACAAGCGGAGGACAGCCATGATTATACAGGTAGGAGATCGCCCCCCCGGCATTGTTGAGTGCATCTACAAGTGGCCCGATTGGTCTCTCCTGCATTCTGGCACTCCCTGTAAGAGTAACTGGTCCGTCAGCAAGAAGGCATACTGCGGTAAGGAGTCGCATACTTGTCCCCGAATCACCGATGTCAATAGGTGAATCAGACACATGGAGATGCCCTCCGGTTCCATGAACAGTAATCAGTCCTTCTTCCCAGACAATCCTGACTCCGAGCGCTGCAAGTGCTCGGGCAGTAATCCTGGTGTCATC
>QKDV01000011.1 GCA_003251955.1 Methanospirillum hungatei | reverse complement strand
CCTGCAATCAGAGCAAGAATCTCTTCCATCGTCTTTTCATCATAGGTGTGGCTGGTAAGATTCCTGCTTGCGATCATATTGATCCAGGTATCACCATCCTTTATAAGTCCAAGTGAGAATGCTTTTCGTATCGCGTCGCGTGACCCCATTACATCAGGATCTCCCTGGTACATGATGTAATCCTTCATCACTTTCCAGGCAAGTTCAAACGTAAATTCAAATGCCTTGATAAATCCCTGTTTTTCTATCGGTGTCAGAGGCCGGTTATAATATAGATCTACTGCCTCGGTCAACATCTTTTCTGCCTTGCAGAAATTTGCAAATCTCTGTTTATATCTTATATCATCGGGAGTGCTCATGCATACCACAATTCTATGACTATTAGTTGTTATGAGAGTCTGACCCATCCTATAATAAGTGATCACCTTCAAAAGATATTAGGATTATTTTATGAGCAGCCTGGGATACGCTCCCTTATTCTTCTTTGGCTCATTCTTTTCGTTTAGATAGGGGTCTGGTTCTTTCCGGGCCCCTGTAATAATCGATTACCAGTACTTAGGTTTTCAGGAGATCAACCCATGTATGATATAATAACTCACAAATCAAGAGCAGAGATGAGATACTCTCCAATATCCCGGAGGGAAGTATGCAATTAGCACTGAACGAGAAACGACTCCTTCTTGAACTAATCAATATTGAATCAGCAAGCCCGGAAAAACTTGCAGAGATTCTGGATCGTCCGGCAGAATCTGTTATCCAGTATGGGGGCCTGCTCTCCCAGAAAGGGCTGGCAGTTGTCGAACGGTCTGTCAGTACCAGGATGGTTCTCACAGAGGAAGGTTCCAGGTATAGTTCTGAAGGTCTTCCAGAACGACAGCTCTACGACTCTTTTGGAGAATCCTCTTCAATAGCAGATCTAAATAAACACCCCCATGCCAGAATCGGTCTCGGTTGGATGAAACGGCTGGGATGGGTGAAGATCGATGCTGGTTCAGTGATCAAGACCGGCACAGCAGAAAAATCGCCAATCGAGATTGGTCTCTCTGCACTGGATTCTGTTACACCTGATGTTAAGAAGGATATTATAAAACGCGGTCTGGCAGCTGAAGAAGAGTCAGTCCAGTACTCTATTAGTATCACTGATGAGGGCAGGAAACTTGCAGCATCTGGTCTAAAACTCGTTGAAGAGACCGGGACACTCACGAGTGATCAGATCAGTTCAGGAGCATGGCGTGATCTCACCCTTCGCAGATATGATATCACCAAGAAGCCCCGTCCGGTCTGGCCTGGTAAGATCCATCCATACCAGAGGCTCATCAACGAGATGAGAAGAATCCTCCTTGATATGGGATTCACAGAACTCTATGGTTCAGTTGTCCAGGGAGCGTTCTGGAACTTTGATGCACTTTTCCAGCCTCAAGATCACCCGGCAAGGGAGATGCAGGACACGTTCCATCTCAAAGAACGATCAGGACTTCCAGTTGGATGGGAAAAGGTAAGAGACATTCACGAACATGGCGGGGAAACCTCCTCGTGTGGCTGGGGTGGCAGATGGGACCCTGAGAAAGCAAAGGCGACTGTGCTCAGGACCCACACGACATCTCTCTCTATTCAGCATCTTGCAACCCACCCGAATCCTCCTGAAAAGGCCTTCTGTATTGGAAGGGTGTACCGCAGGGAGACTATAGATCCAACCCATCTTCCTGAGTTTGAACAACTTGAAGGGATCGTGATGGATGAGGATGTCAGCTTCCGCCACCTGCTCGGGTACCTCAAAGAATTCTATGGCAGAATGGGCTTTTCAAATGTCAGGTTCAGGCCTGCTTACTTCCCGTACACAGAACCCAGTGTCGAGCCTGAAGTCTGGATCGACGGACTCGGATGGGTCGAACTTGGAGGAGCAGGAATATTCAGGGAAGAGGTCACTGCCCCGTGGGGTATTACGAGCCCTGTTCTTGCATGGGGTCTCGGGGTCTCTAGGGTTGCCATGCTCAGAATGGGCCTATCAGATCTCCGTGAACTCTATCAGAGTGATATCGACTGGGTTCGTCGAACACCGGTCATGAACGGAGGTGACTACTGATGCCGGTTGTATCGCTCCCATACAAGTACCTTGAGCGGCTAACCGGAACAGACCGGAAGACAATCATTGATCGGCTTCCGATGATCGGCTGTGATATTGAGCGTGTTCTTGAAGAACAGGTCGATGTTGAGTTCTTCCCTGACCGGGTGGATCTCTACTCAACTGAGGGTGTTGCCAGGGCCATGCGGGGATTTCTTGGACTTGAATCAGGAGAAGAGAAATACCCTGTAGCGTCATCGTCAATCCAGTTTACTATCGATGAGAACCTGAAGGATATCAGACCGGATCTTGGATCTGCTGTTATCAGAGGCATCACTCTGGATAATGAGGCAATTGTAAGCCTGATGGGTGTACAGGAAGCACTTCACTGGGTGGTAGGTAGGGGCCGGTCAAAGGTTGCTATTGGTATTCACGACCTTGACAAGATCACCCCGCCTTTCAGGTACTTCGGATCCCCGATAACCAGGAAGTTTGTTCCTCTTGACTTCACTGAAGAGATGACGCTTGCAGAGATCATGGAGAAGCATCCGAAAGGGCGTGACTATGCTCATATCGTTGCTGGCAAACCTGTCATGCCCCTGATCGAGGACGCTGACGGTAATGTTCTCTCATTCCCACCGATCATCAACGGTGAATTAACCCGTGTAACCGAGAAGAGCAGAAACCTGCTTCTTGACGTTACCGGAACTGATGAGCGTGCAGTTATGACTGCTGTAAAAGTAATAACCTCTGCACTCATCTCTGCAGGCGGAACCTGTGAAGCAGTGATGGTGAATGGAAAACCCTGCCCTGATCTCTCACCTGCGGTTCGTGAGGTCAGTGTTACTGCATGTAACAAGTTGATTGGCTGTTCGCTGTCAGCGGAAGAGATGGCAGATGTCCTCCGGAAGATGAGATATGGCGCCGAGGCATTGGGATCAGATACCGTTCGAGTGAACATCCCTTGCTACAGGGCTGACATTATGCATGACTGGGATGTTTTTGAGGATGTTGCAATCGGGTTTGGGTTTGATAACCTTGAGACTGTACTTCCCCGGGCACCAACCCTCGGATGTGAACACCCGATCATGGCTCGTGCAGGCCTGCTCCGTGAGATCTGCTGCGGGCTTGGGTTTCAGGAGGTCATGCCATTCACACTCTCCAGTGATGAAGTGATGTATACCCGGATGCAACGGTCTGCACACCCGGGTGTCCTTCGTGTCCTTCATCCTATTAGTGAGGATCAGACTCTTGTAAGAACTGATATCCTCCCGCTGCTCCTAGACCTTTTCAGGATCAATAAACGCAGAGAACTCCCGCAGAAGATCTTCCATATTGGCGATGTTGTCAGGAATCTGAACACTGGGCAGAAGATGGCACTCTCCTCAACTCACCCGGGTGCTGACTTCTCTGAGGCATATGCTAACGCAGATGCAGTCTGTCGTGAGATGGGACTTGTATGTGAGGTTGCAGAGAGTTCAGACCCGGCATTCATCGACGGAAGACGTGCAGATATTGTAGTTGGAGGGAAGGTCATCGGTCTGTTTGGTGAGATCCATCCAGCAGTACTCAGTGCTTTTGACATTGATCAGCCAGTATCAGCTGTAGAGATCGATCTGACCCTGCTTCCCTGATCAACACTTTTTTTTGCAGCTGCAATCAGGTTCGAAATGTTCAACCGCTCTCCCGACGTACCGGTGGTACCACCGAAGTCTTATGCAGAAACGATTGAGCATTTTTGTATCTGGCAGGGTTCAGGGAGTCGGGTTTCGGGGATATGCACGCCTTGTTGCGAACCGGTACGGTGTGACTGGGTATGCATCAAATGAACCTGATGGCCGTGTTTCTATCATCGCTGAAGGAGATGAACAGGCGCTTGATCAATTTGTTACTGATCTCTATGCCCGCGATGAACCCCTGATTGAGGTAGTCACTGTTGAAGTATCTGACATGCCATATGTCGGTGAATTCTCCAGATTTGAGCCTCACTTTGGAGACTTTCAGAAAGAGATGTTTGTCAGGTCTGAACTTGCACTTGAGTACATGCGTGAGATGATCAAACTTCAGAAACGTTCTCTCAAGACTCAAACTGAAATGCTGGATGCACTCAGGGATATG
>QKDV01000116.1 GCA_003251955.1 Methanospirillum hungatei | reverse complement strand
CCCAAGGATGCTGGCATCTGCTGCCTCCTCGATCTTATCAGCACATTCCTTACATCCGCACCAGTGAACTGCAGCAACACCTTTTGTGATAACTTCCTTGAGGCCGGCCACATCGTCGACTGGGAAGAGGTGATCCCTTATATGTTGTTCTGCCCTGTTTTTCATGGCCGTATTCATGGCAGTCATCTTTGTCTGCACACCACTGATGAACTCGGTTCTGGCAATGGTTGACTTCTCCCCGAATCGGGTCACGGCTGTTACAACACCATTGTCAATATCACGTGGACCGATCTCTATCCTGAGCGGAACACCACGAAGTTCCCAATAGTAATATTTCGCTCCGGGTCGGAGATCCCGACTGTCAACCTTCACACGGTATCCGGCATCCTGAAGTTCTTTCCTGAGGGATTCAGCGGCTGCAATAACCTCGTCCTCTCTCTTCTTCATGATAACCGGTACAATGACCACCTGTGTCGGAGCCACTTCCGCGGGAAGAGCCAGACCACGATCATCACCATGCAGGCTGATGAGTGCCGCGATGGATCGTTCTGATATTCCATAGCAGGTCTGGTAACAGTACTGCTGTTGGCCTGAAAGATCTTCATAGCAGATCGAGAAGGTCCGTGAGAAGTGATCACCAAGATGGTGTACCGTACCAATCTGTAGTGTCCGTCCGTCCGGCATGATAGTATCAACAGCTATCGTATAATCTGCACCAGGGAATTTGTCCCAGTCAGGCCGCTTTGAGATCAGGACCGGGATACACATCCTGTCATAGAACTCGCGGTACAGGATGATGGCCTCCTCAACGGTTTTCTCTGCATCATCCCAGGTAGCATGAACTGTATGTGCCTCCTTGAAGGAGGTGATCTCCCTGAGCCTGATTAGAGGGCGGGTATGCTTGGTCTCGTACCTGAACGTGTTTACGATCTGATACACCTTGATCGGGAGATCAGCATGTGATCTGACCCATAGAGCGTACATCGGGTAGATAGCTGTCTCACTAGTTGGACGTAGGGCGAGTTTCACATCAAGAGGGCTGGTACCACCATGGGTAACCCAGTATACCTCCTCTTCAAATCCTTTGATGTGTTCTGCCTCTTTCATGAACTCATTTTCAGGAATAAGCAGTGGGAACAGTGCCTCATCATGGTCATGGTCGAGCAGTTCACGCAGGATTCGATATACCCTTTTTCGGATACCAAACCCGAATGGGAACCAGACATAAAGTCCTTTTACCGGGTAGCGTACATCCATGATCTCTGCACGCCAGAGGATATCGTTGTACCATTCAGAGAATTCCGCCTTTGGCGGGAGAGTCGCCTCTTGCTCTTCCATTACACAGCTCCTATGCTAGCATCCCTAAGACTGCGGGAGTGATAAATGCCTCTATACATGCTGCGATTGCGATGAAGGGGACTACATATCGTACAAAAAGTCCCCCAAGAACAATAGCCTTCCCGGAAGCATCACCCTGGCCTACCAGTTCAAGCATCACAGCCCTTCCAAGCATTAGCCCGAGGGTGGACGATACCAACACGGCAGGGAGTTCAAAGATACCATGGGGAATAATGGAGGCTAGCATCACCACGATGTCTGTCTTTCCCCTGACAACCTCAAGGATACCCCCGATGATAAGCCCATTGAACGAAAGAACAAGCAGGGTGACAACTCCGAGAATTGCACCTCCAAGAAAGAGCATGACACATGACTCCAGATTGTTTAAAAATAACTGGAGTGCAAGCAGCGGGGGTGCATCAGACATGATGTCGTTTGTGATCATCTCCTTAAAGAGGTTCACGAGCGACTCGCCAAATTCGGGGTTAGCCTGCGAAGACATGAATCCTCCTGTACATCCGACGACAAACACCAGGACCGATATTCCTAGGTATCTGAGGAACTCCTGCTGGAATGGTGTGTAACGGGAAGTTGTGGCCGGCTCTGAGAGTCCCTCCTGATATTCTTCCTCATCCTTCCAGGGCCGGTCAGACATAGAGCACCATCCTTAGCATATCCCTGATACCCGGGGCCATTCCTACCATGATCATTGCAAGGAGGATCAGGTACCATATACCCGAATCGTCGGAACGACGGTACTGCTCCAGGATCCATATGCCGGGAATGATAACAAGGAGTTTCAGCGGAAACATCACGAACGCAGTCCCGGTCATGGCAATAAGAGACGACCCGACCACGTGCTGTTCGACATAAGGGACCGAGTGAAGGTCTATCCCGTAACTGGTTGCACTGGCATCAAGCATGTGCCCGAAGATTAACAGTTGGTAGAGCCGGTCAGATACGTACTCCCATCTGAATGCGTATCTGAGCAGTCCGTATACAATACCGGTGGAAACAGTTGCCATGGAAAGGATGGTAACTGCAACCATCAGATCAACCCGTGTTGTAGTTACTCCGTACCAGAGAAGAAAGGTGAGCGTGCCCAGACTAATAGCGCCGCCTACTATACCGAAAGCACGTTTGAATCCAGTGATGACCTGATGAGTATCAAGAAACCACAGTATCCAGAGTGCCGATGCTGCGACGGCAAATATCAGGAAGAAAATGAACGGTGTGGTGAGCACCATTCCCCATCCTGATCCGGTTATTCCTGTATCTTCAACTACCCTGAGCAGGCCTCCCCAGATAACCCAGGGGATCAGAGCGTACACAAACTCACGGTCAACCGCGATCCTGCTTTTACAGAGCCACCGGTAGATCAACCAGACACAGATAATAAGAATTCCTGCGTAGGTCAGCGTATCAACAAGGGTATAGGGCTGACCATACCTGATGGGATCTATGTAATATTTGTAGATGAATTCCCTAATCATGTGCTGAGAGCTACATGAGTGCAGATGACATAAATGTGCTGAGGAGGGACTTTTCCAAGTCACGATGGACACAACTCCCCCGTGATGTCCTTGTCGGCCACAATGCAATTGAACAGCTCCCGGATATCCTTGCTGACATCAAGGCGGGGAATTCTGCACTTATAATCACCGGCTCTGCTACTCGTGAGGTTGCCGGCAACCAGGTCTCTGCAGTACTGAGTAAAGAGTATGCAATTACTAACTTCTCTGCCACTCGGCTCGATGCAGATCTCCTCAAGGAGGCAGAACAGGCTGGTAAAGAAGCAGGTTCAGAGATCATAATTGGGGTGGGGGGAGGCAGGGTCATTGACACTGCAAAGATCGTCTCATACAACCTTGATATCCCGTTTATAAGCGTGCCGACTGCTGCATCACATGACGGGATAGTTTCTGGTCGTGCTACCCTTCCAACTAAAGACGGAAATGTTTCCGTTCAGGCTCATCCTCCTGTTGCTGTTGTGGCAGACACCGGCATTATTGCCAGTGCTCCCCACCGTCTCCTTGCTTCCGGGTGTGCTGATGTCATATCTAATTATACAGCAGTCCTTGACTGGGAACTTGCCCATCGCCTGAAAGGTGAGGAGATCAGTGAATATGCCGTTGCTCTCTCCAGGATGACTGCAGAGATACTTGTGAAAAACTCCCAGCTTATCAAGCCAGGGCAGGAGGAAGCTGCCTGGATTGTCGTAAAGGCACTTGTCTCATCAGGGGTGGCGATGAGTATTGCAGGTTCATCGCGTCCCGCTTCTGGAGGAGAGCACAAGTTTGCGCATGCGCTAGAGCGAATTATGCCAGGGGTGGCTCTCCATGGTGAAGTCTGTGGTCTTGGTGCGATCATGACTATGTACCTGCATGGGGGAGACTGGCGATCTATCAGACAATCCTTAATCCAGATCGGTGCACCAACAACACCCGAACAACTGAAAATCCCTGATGAGACAATAGCCCAGGCATTGTTAAGCGCAAAGGATATCAGGCCCGAACGGTTTACTATCCTTGATACTGGTATCAACCGTGTGTCGGCAGAGCACTTGGTGCATATGCTGTACGAGGAGTAATTATATGGAGCAGAAGAAGACCCGGGTCACTATTGTCGGAGCAACTTATGCAAAGCCTGGTGTTCAGTTTGTATATACCGGCAGGACAGAAGCATGTGACTCGTGTTCCATCTCCCGCGTCTGTCACAATCTGGAGGTCGGGAGAAGGTATGAGGTCGTTGCAATCAGGGCAGCAAACCACTCATGCCCGGTCCATCTTAAGGGGACTGTCACGGTGGATGTTATTGAAGCTCCGGTTGAGATTCGGATTCCTG
>QKDV01000040.1 GCA_003251955.1 Methanospirillum hungatei | reverse complement strand
GTTGAACCTGCTTTAATGAACCCGATATCCCTGTTATCATGGCCATTGTAATCTTCAAATGCAACTAACCCGTTTGAGATGGCAGGACGGAATTTGTTAGTCGTTGAAATGTATACTGCATCTTCCTTTCCTGATGGGATATCATAGGAGTAGATGTCAGAGTAGCCGTTCCTGGTATCATCCCAGACAATCTTTCCATCAGAGATGTCAGGGTCGTTCTGGTCGGAGGGAACGTTAGAAACTGTCTCACGTTTACCTCCTTTAGTGTCATAATACCAGACTTTACCAAGACCTGCGCTGAAACTGACCCATGTGAGATATCGCTCGTCGAGCCTTGGTTGCCAGTCGTAGATCGAATCAAACGTGAGTTGTTCTTCATCTCCGGGAGCCTGAACGTTGGCTGATTCAATACTGAAGGTTGCAATTGGCTCATACTCTGATGCCAGAGCCGGTCCGCAGAGCATCAGCAAAGCGAAAAATACTATAAGACCTGTGAAAACTTTCATGATTTATCATCCCGTTTTACTAAAAAACGAAGCTTCAGGTATTCAGATACCTGCTGCAGCCAGGTCTCCATCATCGCTCATGTAGATCCAGTAACCGTAACCTGGATAGAGCGATCCCTGAGAACTGTCTGGGACATTCATAATCGTATTCTGGAACCGCTGGGATGCAGAGTCGTATCCGATTACGTAAACCCACTTGTCCTTTATTGAGAGGAGGGTATTAAACGCAGAGATCGTGTTCAGATTTGTCACACCGAAGGTATTCCATCCCTTAACCAGTTTCTTGGTCTGTGGAATCTGAAGTGCATCAGCAGCAAAGTACAGGTTCAGTGCATCCTTCTTGGTTGAATATACCCAGAATGCATCAAGTGGTTTGATGGTTGTATCAGCCGAAATTGTGTTCCAGGTCTTAGCACGCGGGTTATAACTGAAGATGCTGTGCCCACCCACGTCGACTCTTCCAAAGACTGCCCTTGCATTGTTCATTCCATCAGCAAGCATCTTCGGTGAGGATATGAAGTTCCATCCCGGGTTTAATCCGATCTGGGCACTTGGAGGAGTAACTGCACCTACTGCGATATAATTCTGCTTTACTGCAGTCTTTGACTGTCCGTTCCAGTATCCGATAACCAGACCAACTGAGTACATCCCATCACGGCGGTAGACGTGAACTGGATTAGATTCGGTGGATGTTGTACCATCTCCAAAATCCCAGTAGTATGTTTTCGGGCTTCCTGTTGATCTGTCTTTGAACTTGACAGATAGTGGAGCACTTCCCTGAACCGGAGTTGCCGTGAATTCTGCATAACTAGCCGGCTTATTTGAGAAGTTCAGGTTCTTTGGCAGTGTAAGACCATTTACAATAAGCTGTGTCTGATCTGCTTCAGAGCCGATGTCTGTCTGGAAACTGATTGTCTTTCCGACATCACCCTGATAGATTGGAACTTCAAGGTAAGGACCGCTTGCAGAGCCGTACTGACCAGCTGAAGATACTGTGATCTGTCCACGTGCCTGGCCGTCTACAACTGCGTAGATAATCCGTCCGTATTCAAGAGGAGTTCCTCCAACGGTTGCCATACCGTAGAAACGATAATTGGACTGGGATGGCGATGAAGAGGAACTGAAGGTGAGATCAAGACGCTGGGTAACAATTCCTTCCGCAGATACGTCCCCGGTTGATCCGAGGGACATCAGAGATACGCCTCCAATACTTCCGGTTCCGGTGTTACCAACCAGATATTGCTGGGAGGTTGAATAAGTAGCACCGTTGTATGTAGCCGTGAAGGTCATGTACTGGCTGGCATCAGATGAGTAGATCGGAATGGTAAGGCCTGAGTACTGTCCTGTTGTGCTGACAGTTGTCTGTGCCCTGCCTACGTTGCCCACAAGAGCAGTGATAATTGTGCCGATTGGGGCATACTGATTTCCTATCATTGCAGAACCGGTCAGGACATACTGGTTCTGGGAAGATGAGGATGATGTGAAGGAGAGATCAAGGTTCTGGGATATTACCGACTCTGCAGAGACTGTATCTAAATACCCGGCTGACATCAGGGAAACGCCTCCGGAGCTCTGTGAACTGACCTGAACCTGTTGACCTGAGTAATACGTGATTCCGTTGTATGTTGCTGCAAATGTGATGTACTTACCTGCATCTGGTGAATAAACCGGGACGTTAAGCCCGGAGTACTGTCCTGATGAATACACAGAGGCCTGTCCCCTGACTCTGCCATCAATCAGTGCATACAGGGTTGTTCCACTTGGAGCGTTCTGTGAATTCAGTAATGCAGTTCCTGAGAACTGGTAACTGTTCACTCTTGTTCCATATGATGAACTCAGATCAAGTGACTGGATTCCCCCGTCTTTTCCAATAACAATGGTCTGATCAATCGGTACACCGTCAACATAGAAGGTGAGTTTCCTTCCAACATCACCGGAGTAGACAGGAACATCGAAGTATTTGCTGCCCTGTGCTCCATATGCCCCGTCCTGATCAACAGTGAAACTGCCACGAACATCGGTTGACCCCTCAACCATGGCCGTGATTGTTGATCCTATCGGAATAGGGCTACCTGCATTGGTTATAGCCCCATAGAACTGGTATTTTCCGGTCTGGGAACCCTGGATCAGTCCTGATCCAATGGTGGTGCCTGAAACATTCAGGTCCAGCATCTGGGTTCCCCCACCGGTTGCAATCACAATTGACTGATCTACCGGTGCACCATCCACATAGAAGGTGAGTTTCTTTCCGGCATCATCGGAGTAAATTGGGATATTAAAGTATTTTCCGTCCTGTGAGCCGTATGCTCCGTCCTTGTCAATAGTGAAACTACACCTGGCTGCACTTTCACCCTCAACCATTGCTGTGATTGTTGAGCCAACCGGTATCGGACTTCCTGAACGGTAGACAGCGCCATAGAAGTTATAATTCCCGGAAGGTGTACGCCCGACTCCGGCGCTAATTCCCGAACCACTCAGTTTCATGACGTAAATGTTCGGGTTGTCTGAGGTGTAATCCTCCCATGCGACGTAGTCACCGTATATGGATGGGTCTCTCTGATCAAATTGATCGTTGCCGAGATTATAGATCCTTCCGCTGATCAGGTCAAGAAGCATGATATCGGCATTACTTCCGGAACGATCCTCCCAGACAACGAGGACCCCGGATACATCCGGATTGTATGCATCTCCAGTACCTGAAAGGCGTATCTCACGTAGGTTTCTCAGATCCATTCCGTAGATATCGGAACCGCCGTTGCGGTTGTCTTCCCAGACTACGATGTTTCCACTGATCTTTGGATTTTTCTGATCTGAACTGTCTGACGTTAGCTGGTATTCCTTTTCGGCGCTGATATCATACATGTAGACATCTGCATTACCGTTTCTCCAGTCTTCCCATACAATATAGTTGCCTGAGATGTCCGGGTTACTCTGGTCACCAAGATCCTTGCAGATCAGGTTCACGCTGTTGCTGTTAACGTCATATCTGCCACTGTTCAGATCGACCTTCCGGTTGTTAAGGTCAGCAAGGGCAATATCCGCATTCCCGCTACTCCAGTCCTGCCAGACGACATATCTGCCTGAAATTGCAGGCTGGTTCTGGTTAGAGGTACTGGGTGAGATCTGGAACGAGGTCTGACTCTGAGTATCAAACACGAAGATGTTCTTTATTGATGTACCAGGAGATGCATCCTGTTCATAAACCAGCATCCTGCCTGATCCATCCGGGTTGGTCTGCTCATGGCCTGATGGGTTTATGGTACCGGACGTTCCGGTGTTAAAGTCGTACCTTCCCACCAGGGCTGCTCCGGCATTCCACTCCTCATACACGACCCCGTTGTCATAAACCTTCGGATGAACGCGTTTCAGTTTGCCGGTTGTGATCTGTTTCCGGTCTCCCCCACATTGATCCCTCGTGAGGGTATACTGGATAGATCCCAGAGTCAGCGTGTTCTTCAAAGTGTATACATCAGGATCTGATGCCGCAGCCATAATTGATATGCCACTTACACCATTCTGTGCTGCCGGATTTACCGTATCTGACTGTACAGCCGGTATTCCGGTGGTGAGCGTCAACTCTGCTGTCACTGCAATGCCACAGAGGCAGAGAAGAATCACCATCATATAAGGCAGATATCTCCAAACCTTCATCTTTACTCCTCCCATCCGCATGGTCCATCTGATATGGGCCAGATGGACTG
>QKDV01000158.1 GCA_003251955.1 Methanospirillum hungatei | reverse complement strand
ATGAATCTCCAGGATGCCAAGAAGGCGAAGTTTTGCTTCCTGCATTCCGGTCATGTCCGGGGCTGTGAGCATCATAATGGTATGAACGTCGATTATGAGGCTCATAACATCATTTGCAGCGAGGTCCTGAAGTTCTTCTTCCGGGGTGATCATCTACACAGATCTATTGGTTGCAATAGTAAATAATTGTGTGTGTGAATAATTGCGATCCGGTATAATTAACCTGTGATAGTATTGAGGGTGGGCTGAGAGTCAGCAATTATTCAATAGATCCGATTATTTCATCAGGTATACGATAACAGCAGGCTATCGAAAAGAAATTACTACGTTGGCTGATCTGGTGGGGAAAAAGGAAAAATAAGATTTCACGATATGCACATATCCCCCCGAGATGTCTCTCAACTAAGTCTGTTGTATCGTTTGTGAGCGATTCCAATGGGATATATATCTGTAATTCTGACCAGATCCTCTTCCAGTAGAACGATAAAAAAAACTGTATATGTTCTTGCTATATGCATCCGGTACACATCAGTGCCAAGCCGTTCGATCTCAGGAATATGTAATGGGTCCTCAAGTCTTCTCAAATGGGTGAGAATAATACGACGGCTCTTTATTGGTAATTCCCTAACAAAATCACACGCACGCCTCTCTACTTCTACCCTCATTCTTTCCAGGCTTCTTCTGCTTCGTCAAGAGAGACAAAGTCCCCATGTTCTGCCACATGTGACATGTCTGATGATATCCTGCCGTTGTCGTTCTTCGATGAGATCAGATATCAGGTGATCAAATGTTTCACCAGGCTTTTTTAGGAGAGAGAGTTGTTCCCATGTTGAAGGGGTGAGGGGTATGCGTTTGTATGGTTGGGCACTGGCCATATTGCACATATTGCTCATCAAGGTAGATGAATTTTAGTACCTGTGCCACTATTATTTCCTCACTCTGGAATTTATCTATCAGACCTATCTGAAATCCATACTTCGTGATGGGATTCTTGAATTATTAATTTCGGAGAGGCCAAATAGCCCCAAGCAGGCATACTGGTGAGATCCAGAAAAGAGAAATGCCGGGTAGAATATACCGATAGACACCGGCAAGAGGAACACTGACGATACCCAATGTGACGAAAATCTTCTGCATCTTCATCAGCCTCGAATAATGAAAAAATGAGAAATGGTCAAAAAAATTGATGATAATTAGTTAAATATTTAAATACTATTAAAGAAAAAGGAAATTGATAATACATGAAATCAGACGATGATCCTATAACTATTAGAAAACGATTTATTGAAGAGGATTTCAAAGAATCTGACGTATGGCATCATGATTTAGAAATTATTCGGAAATCTGAAGAGGAAGATCCTGATATTATAAAAACTGCTGCTAGAAGTGTTTTAAATAGAGAATGATTAATTTCCTTTAGACATTATTATCTGAAGCATTGTTAAACAAAGGATAATCATAGATATTCCTAATAGGGATAAGGATAATTTTAATGATTGTCCACTAATCTCAATTAGATTATAATTCTTATTCGATTGATTTCCAATAGTTTTGATTATTTTTCGAATGGCCACATTTTGATTAGGAAAAAAGGAGTCATTTTCAAAATATTTGTATAATTGAATGGCATCAACGGTTTCGTATTTTTGAATTCGAATTGAATATAGCGCAGGAATACTAGACATCATAAGAATTAAAATAGCTGCTAAAATTCCATAATTTTTTTCTATTGTATATAATGTAAAATATCCTGCTAATAATGAACTTAAAAAGAGTAACAATATTTCTGTTTTCAATTCTAAATTTTCTTTTCGTTCATAACTATTTTCAAAATCTCGAATGGCCAAATCTAATAATATTTTATTGGTTTCCAATTCTTCTGGGTTAAAATTTAATTTCTCTGTCATTTGGTATACATCATGTTTATCAGATTGCTACAAATATTAGATACTTATCATACTAAACCACCCCGATTTTATTAACTACCAGTCCTAAATACCGCCACCTTTTTCCTCGGCCACTTCTCCAGCATATTCCTCACCTGCTCCGCTATCACCACATACACCGGACCCTCTACCGGAATCGTCACCTTCACTCCCCGGGCCGACTCAGAAATGTCAGCCTCCCCGGATGGCAACACCGGCTCGGGCTCTACACCGGACAATAACTCAGCAATATTCTCCCTGGTAATCGTCCCGATATCCCCCTGACCATCAACAATCACCCGGACCAGATCATTCACCGAATCAGGTTTTAGCCATCCGACCTTCTCATACATCACTACTCCTTGGCAGCTTCCCTTATCCCAGGAAGATTCTGGTAGCAGATCTCACAGATAACAGTCTTTGACTCCGGATCCTGCCATACTGCCTTGTGATTATTACAGACCTCACACTTCCCAAGATCCTTGCTTATCCGGGTCATGAGTCCCGGATTCAGAACACCGGGAAGAACCCGGACCTGTAATGACTCGGCCTTGAGCACCCTCTCGTAGCACTTCCTGCAGATCTTCCTGTTCATCCGTGGAGGCTCTTTCAGACGTGCAGAAGTCATTCTCTCCTGAAAGTTCACCCATTTTGACCCGCAACAGTCACAGGGACCGGTGCCAAATCCTCCGGATATACCGGTAAACTCCTCTGACTTGATCCCGCTGAGAGGAAGAGATCCTGATCCTTCGGAATTTTCAGAACCTGGCGAACGAACAGAGGCAGCTGCGGGAAGATTACGGATTTCTTTGCAGCAAGAATCACCCCCGGATTTTAAAACCGGTGAATCAGCATCATCAGATCGGGTACTTTGATCACCTGAAACGGAATCTGCCGGTTCACGTATATGGAAACACACAGAGGATCGATCTCCGATCCCCTGCTTCATACCTGCATAATCTCCGCTATGAGTACTAATAATCTTAGAATTACTAAGATCATCCTCTTCTACGCCGCCACCATCTCCGGATACACTGGTGGAATTCTTCGCAATTCCTCCGTTATCTTCCGCTTCTCCACCAGGAGGATCTTCTCTCCTGTCCTGATCATCTGACTGGGACACATCAATCCAGCAGCCATCATCAGAGATCCAGCACTCATACACATAGGGATCCCAGGCATACGCCTTTGACCTCCGGTGTGCAGCATTGAGTCCACCCTCGTCAGTAATCAGCGTCCGGTCACAGACCGAGATGGCAGGACACTTCTCAAGAAGCCCTGAATACTGGTACCCGCGACTGACCGAACCATGAAGCATCTTATGAATCACCGAGTACGACCACCCGGTAATATGCTGCATCTCCGAGATCGTGATCTCGCCAAGCCCCCTGGACCTGATCGCTTCCACCAGTTCAGATTCTCTCCTGGTCAGTTTTGACTGCTGACCTCCATCGGTCCCGTTCAGGGCTGTATAAAGCCGGCAGGCACTCCTGAAGTCCTCAACCGTCGCGTTGATGATGACCATGTTTTCTGACTCGCTCCTCTCCCGCTGGTTCTGCATCAGCACAGCATGAGCCTTCACCAGATCAAGCAGCATATCAGGATTTCTCCGGTTCATCGATGTAGAGAACCGGATCTGCTTTGCATACGGAACCACAACCCAGACCGGGGCAATCGTTCGCCACATCTCCTTGCAGACCTCAAGTTCAGGCCTGACTCCCGGTTCATTCACCGGAACTGCAGCAGCCTCATCAAGCGTCTGAGCCAGAACCTTCGCATCCTGATCCTCTGAATCATCGATCCAGCAGGTCAGCATCCGGTTCCAGACCTGATCATCACCAGTTCCTTCAACCTTTGCAACCCACCAGACACACCGTTCAGGAATAATGCACGTCTTCCCTCCCCGGTCCTTGTCCACCGTCCGGTACTTGAACGGCTTTTTAAACGAGGTAGTAACCCCTTTCAAGACCTCCTGCATCGCATCAGAGAGCGTGATATCGTCCAGGACAATAACTGTCCCGGGCTTCATATCCTTGATGTAAAAGAGAGCCTTATCACTCATCCGGCCTTCCAGGCGGAGTTCCTCGGGAACCTGGAGCATCATCGTGTCAAATGCATGTGATTTACCTTTTCCCGACTCCCCGGTAACCGAAACATGCAGTCCTTTCGCGTTGATAACCTGCCGGGAAGCAAGCGACATCGCCAGGCATTCGGCAACAACCGGATCACCGATATGATCCAGGCTGAAGGTGTCAAGCATGTACCGAAGCGGACTGCCTTCGCTCAGAATCCTGATTGCCTCTCTCTGGCTCTCCTTTCCGGCCCCTGCTTTTGCTGCCTGGATACCCGGTTCATCCGGACTCTCACCTGCAGTCTCATCGTCTTTACGTGGCCGGAGTCTGTTTCTTCTGATCCGCTCTTCTACTGTCCCCTCGAACTTCTCCCTCAGTTCAGCCCATCGCTGTGAGCCTCCTCCA
This sequence comes from Methanospirillum hungatei, assembly GCA_003251955.1. GTDB lineage: Archaea > Halobacteriota > Methanomicrobia > Methanomicrobiales > Methanospirillaceae > Methanospirillum > Methanospirillum hungatei_A. Next base: position 1,091 of record QKDV01000158.1, on the reverse strand, counting down.
CACGAGGAATGATGACAACCGGCAAAGATTGCACCGTTTTGAAACTGGATGGCATATGCTCCGTCAGTATGTGCCGGTGAGAACGGACAGTCGTCAAGAACGAAGATTGATCCTCCTGCAAACGGCTTTTCAGTGTATGAGATCCCATATCCGGTAAGCCATGTGCCGAGATCTATCTGTTCGCCACGTCTTCTGTCCCTGAAACCCGGTTCTGGCTGTTCTTTCGGGATCATACTGCACAGGGCAGATAACTGCTCCCCGGTGACAAGGCACAACTCCCCAGGAACAGAGATGATCCTGGCAGGTCTGTGGGGACGATCAGCAATATTATCCCCTTTCCTTGAAGTTGTCCCGTAGAGTTTCCATATCCTCCCTGCATTGAACATGGTATCAGAAAAGAGGAGGTGGAGCGTTTCAAGCACCCCTTTCACCAGGTCCCTGGCGGTATCATCGCTCTCAAGATCGATCCTGAACAGAAGGTGTGCCCCGTTGCCGGAGTCTGCGATAACCGGCTGTGGCCATCCGATACTGGTAAGATATCCTGCGATATCTCGTGCCTTTTTTATTGCTGCCTCATGCTCGTCGTCTGATGACGAGACCCCTGATGGTCTGACCGGGTCGATATCGACCGGCAGCCATCTCCGGCTGATGATATCTGCATCTCCTGTTGTTGAATCACTCCGAGAGAGTTTCGTCTCCAGCCGGTTCGCTCTCCGTGCCAGCAGATCCGGGTTCACCGGGTTTAAGGTGACATATATCCCGGCATACTCTCCCCGGTTCTCAAGGATCTGAACAGCAGAAGCGAGTTTCTCAAAGTCATTGAAGTAGCCCGATGCAGTGCCCCATTTTCCAAGAGTCCTGACCTCTGTCACCTGTCCGGGGATGAATAGCGTACTGCATGCGGCTTTGATCTCCTCAAACGTCATGAGAACTCCGGCAGAATGTCATCTTCCAGATCCACCCGTCTTTGAAAACCCGGGTGCATCTCTTTCTCGTGAAAAACAGGGGATCAGGAAGAGAAATCCTGCATACCCGTTCCAGAATGGTCTGCATGTATCTGTTCCCTGTCCGGCCCGTCCTCTCGGTGAAAT
>QKDV01000084.1 GCA_003251955.1 Methanospirillum hungatei | reverse complement strand
ACCGGGATGTGCAGCACTTCCTCTTCGAACTCTTCTACGCCGTGAATAATCCTGTCAACAAATGAGAGGATTGCAGGCATGATCACGACCGCTCCAATAAATGAGAAGAGCACTGCGATAATGGTGGTTAAACCGAAGTCAGAGATGATCGGGAAGGTTGAGAGGATCAGGGCTGAGAACCCGAAGAAGGTCGCAAATCCCGAGACCATGATTGCAGAACCTATCTTTCTTACACTGTTACTGAGTGCTTCAATGACATCCGAGGTCTTCTCCTTCTCCTCGATGAACCGTTCCATCACGAGAATGGTATACTCTGCAGCAACTCCGATTGTCATTGACCCCAGGCATGCAGTCATGACGTTATATTCTATACCCAGAATATTCATGGCAACTGCATTCCATCCAACTACTGCGGCTATTGGTACAATCGGGGTGATTGCATTAATATTCCGGTATACAATCGCCAGGAACAGGACTACGAGGATGAATCCGGTGTATGTAATGATCTCCTTACTCTCGACGATATCATTCACCAGGTTGGTAAACATCGCAAAGCTACCGGTTACATCGGATTTTAATCCCGGAGGTGGCGGATAGAGTTTCAGATCTCCTTCGATATCCTTTTTCAGATCACTCTGGGTCGTCGTAGTCAACTTCACGGTATTAAACTGGATAACTGCCTCGTTATTCCCGTTTATGTACGAATTCTTGGTGTCATCAGGTATCTTATTCAACACGGCGTCCAGTTCACTCTGGGTTTGAGGCATCACCCCGTTGTTATAGGTGATCACATAATCAGCTATACTGGTCCCCTGGGTGATTTTAGATCGTGTTCTGACTTCCAGATCAGTGAAATCTTTCATCCAGTTTATCGAATCAAGCGTGAGAACATCTGATCCCCGGATTACGATTGGTGCAGTATCAGTAGAACCGATAGTCCGGGTCACCTTATCCAGTGTAGTTTTCGATGGCATATCAGGGGGAACAAATGAATTCTCATCAGTGTTCACCGGGATTCTGGAATCTAACTGGATTCCGATAAATGCAACCAGAAGCACTATAAGAAGGACCGGGACCGGTCGTTTTGCTATCCAGACCGCGGATTTGGAAAGCACGGAATCAACGATATCAGCCTGTCTTGAATTTCCGTGTCCTTTTGCCTTGTAGTTGATGAGCACTGCAATTAAGGGAATTCCGATGAGTGATGTGAGGTAACAGGTCACCACACCGATAATACTGACAAGGCCGAACCCCCGCATCATCGGAACCGGCGAGATGTACATGGCAACAAACCCCATGGATGTTGCAAGCATGGCATACATGACGGCAGGACCGGTCTTCGTGATCGTGGTATGAATTGCCTTTGGCAGTGGATTGTCCCTGGCCTCCTCTTCAAGACGGGACTGGAACTGGATGGCGTAATCGATACCAAGTCCTATCATGACAGGAAACGCAGCAATGACGGCCATACTAATCTTGTAGCCGACAAGTCCGATGAATCCGAATGTAAAGATAAGTCCGGCTGCTACAATATAGACCGGGATAAACCGGTGATTCACATATCCGAAAAGCAGGCCCATCACGATGACCATGAGCACGAGTGCTGCCATAATGAGAGTGCTCATCGACTCTCCCATAGCGGCTCCCATCTCCTCTTCGAATGCAGCAGAACCGGTCAGTTTTATAGAAACTCCCGGAGGAGTGTTTGTGCTTGCGATAAAATTCCTGAGGTTTGCAAGGGCACTTGATTTCTGGTCATCTGATAATCCAGTTTCGAGGCCAATAGTGCCCATGGTCAGCATCCCCGATGGAACGTACCCGCTCATCACATTTTCAGGGACCTTTTCAAGTACCTGATTCATCTCTCCGGATGAGGTGGGAATAACACCGTTATTCAGGGATTTGACGACATCAGCGATACTGGATACTGATGTCACATACTGAAGGTTTCTCAGTGGGTCTTCCAGGGTATCGATGTACTTCAGGAGTTCAGGACTTGTCGAATCGTCAGATTCTACGAGCAGGATTACGGTTTCTTGTGAAAAGGTATCTGTATAATGTTCTATCAGGACTCCTTCCGGGGAGTTGATATCCATGTAGGTTGCGGTTCCGGTCTCCATTGAGACCATGGTCATCCCAAACAGGGAGACTACCATCAGTACAAGGATTACTTTAGAAAGGAGTCCCGGTTTGTGTACGATGAGATCTGCGACTGTGGAAAAAATTGATTGCATGATCGATTTTTACCCCGTTAATCTCACCGGTTCTGTTGTTTCCGCCGGTACTCATAGAGGTAGTATGCACCACCGAGAATGATGATTATTAGTACTCCAATTACCACCGGGTTTGCCATTAGTGCAGCAAGTCCGGTATTTGGAACGACCTTAATCGGGACCTTTATTGTGTCTGATACATGACTGTCGTCAAGGGCGTCACGGTATTTGATCTCTGAATCAAGGCCGTACATCTTGGTATCAGCGGTTGCATCAAGAGTTAATCCGAATCTTGCAACTTTACTCTCACCCGGCTGCATGTCCCCGAGGTATGAGAGGTCATCAGCACTGGTGAATGGATCGACTGCACTGATCCTCACTTCTGCTCCGTACACCGGGACTGATCCGTCGTTGCGGTAGGTTACCTCGATGTAACTCTTTTTATCAGGATTGAGTTCAGGGCTCTGACTGGTGATGGTAAAATTGACTTCAGCGCCTACCGGGATACCAATCTTCTGAGTAGGGGTGACTACGGTCTCTCCATCTGCGTTGTCATAGACTACTGAGACTTCAACCGGGTAGTCCTGGGGCTGTGCATCTTTTGATACACTGACTTTGTACTTGGCATCAGCCGTTTCATCGGGTGCAAATGTCCCCAGGAATACGCTGTTTGAGACCGGGATAATCGGGGAGTTTCCACTTCTGCTCAGGTTTGCAACAGCATTTGTACCGGTATCGGTTCCGACATTTTTCAGGGTGAGTGTGATGTAACCCGAACCACCCGAATTAATATTCTCGGTTTTTACGTCTGATACCTGGAGGGTGATGGAAGACTGAACTATGAATGGAAGGTTAAATGAGACTTTCTTCTGAACATACCGGTAGGTAATACTGTCTGTTCCCTGCTGTTCGGCGTTTTGCAGGTAGGTATAGTTCAGTTCAACCGGTAGGGAGTATGTTCCTGCCTTTGCGTTATCAGGGACTAATACTGAAAATGTGACCGGGACACTTTCTGATCCTTTAATATCTCCGACCATCTGCGGATCTGTTTTTACCAGGATGGGACTGTCGCCTGATATAAGTGAGGCTGTGACCATCTTTGCAGTGCTGGGATTATCGTCAGTGTCTATGATGCCTGACTGCACGAATTTGATCTGGTTTAATCCGGAGTTTTGTATCTGGATCTTAAGTGGGACGGTAGTTCCCGGTGCAAACTCGTTGTTTCCCTCAATGGTTACTGAGAGCTCCGGAGATCCGGACATGTACTTCGTCCCTGCCAGAGCGGGGGATGTTAGTATCGATACTGTAAGGAGGACTAAACTGGCGATTAGAAGTGCTTTTTTTACGTGTGTCATTGTCATGCGAATTGTGTTACGTTGTTTCTACCCATGTGGTGAGTGTGGATAGTTTTGAGAGTTCATCGGTGATGTCAGTCAGGACCAGTCCTGTTTCTCTCATTCTTCTTTCAGATTCTGTTCTGTGTAGAATACCCAGGTTCCCTGGTTTTTGATTCTGGGATTTTTACTAAATGTTGTGTGTATTTGAGAACTTGCATTTGAAATAGTTTCCAGGTCAGAAGGGGAAAATTCTGAAAGGAACGATTTCATGCGATTTCTTAAATCTTTGAGCATGCTGCAAAGGTATTTCTTCCCTTCGTCTGTCATGGAGATGTTTATGACTCTTCTGTCTTTCACGTCAGGGTGTCGCTCTACTGATCCTTCAGATACCATGGTATCCACGAGACGGGTCATGTATGGCTTTGATATGAACATCTGGTTACATAACTCCGTCATGGACTGAGACTCATGAATCTCCAGGATGCCAAGAAGGCGAAGTTTTGCTTCCTGCATTCCGGTCATGTCCGGGGCTGTGAGCATCATGATGGTGTGAACGTCGATTATGAGGCTCATAACATCATTTGCAGCGAGGTCCTGAAGTTCTTCTTCCGGGTTGACCATCTACGTATATCTATTGGTTGCAATAGTAAATAATTGTGTTTGTGAATAATTGCTATCCGGTATAATTGTCCGGTGATAGTATTCAGAGGGTGTCGGTGATGAATGTAGGGTATTCAGGAGAGATCT
>QKDV01000292.1 GCA_003251955.1 Methanospirillum hungatei | reverse complement strand
CCGTGGAAACAATGGATCGGGAAAGTCTTGATGATCTGATCAACTCCAGGATTCACCATACTGTGATGTATGCAAATGAACATTCTCCTTTCTACCGTAAATGGTTTAGATCACACCGGATAGATCCTGACTCTATCAGGACACATGAGGATCTCCTCTCGCTTCCGATAATCTCCGGGGCAGATATTCGGGCCAATCAACCCCCGAACATGGATGAGTTTGGTTTTAAAAGCACATCCTGGGAAAAAATCTATACGATTCATGAGACGAGTGGCACGAGTGGAGTTCCAAAGAGTTATTTCCTTACCTGGGATGACTGGATGCGGTTTGCTGAAAAATATGCACGGAGCTTTGTATCACAAGGTATCGGACCTGGAGATCGGGTCATTGTCTGTGCATCATACGGGATGAATGTAGGTGCAAACACTATGACTCTCGCAGCCCGCGATATCGGATTTACAATTATTCCGACTGGAAAGTGTACATTTCCTATTCGAGTGATAACGAACTATCGTCCCACCGGAATCGTGGGAAGTGTTTTCAAATTTCTCAGGCTTGCAGAGAAGATGAAGGCTGAAGGTATTAACCCAGAAGACTCCGGTATTAACCGGCTTATTATCGGGGGAGAAGCATATGCAGAGGAGTCAAAGGCGTATCTTACTGAACTGTGGGGATGTGATGTCTACAACACATATGGAAGTACCGAAGGCACGATGTGTGGTGAATGTTCAGCAAGACAGGGTCTTCATGTACCGGAAGATCTGGTTCACATGGATATTTACGACGATACAATGAAAAATTTTGTAAATGATGGTGAATGTGGCCGTATTGTTCTGACAACTCTCCTTCCAGAGGGTGAATCGTGTGGGACGATACTGATTAACTATGATACTGAGGACACCACCGTTATCACCTCACGTGATACCTGTGCCTGTGGGAGAACACATATGAAGATCTTTAGTCCTCAGCGTGAAGCAGAAACATTCTGGATTCAGGGAGTCCCTCTGAACAGAGTAGATATTGAGCGGGGAGTGTTTCAGAGGGAGAATATGGAGTATCTTACCGGGGAGTACGAGGCTTTCCTATATTCGGATGGTGATGAAGAAAAATCGGTGATACGGGTAAGTATGGAAGCCAAAAATCCACAGCCTTCTGAAGTTGATCTGATATCGGAAAACTTCCTGAAGTCGTTCTTTACTTTTAAGCCAGGGCTTTATCAGCCATATCAGGAAGGCATACTTTCTGTGGTATTCAACATAACTAAACCCGGTGGACTTGAACTCTCTACTCTTCGTGGGCGTCCAAAAAGGCTTGTTGACAGGAGATGAAAAAGATCAGGATATCTGACCTTTTGTAATAAGAAAAAACCAATTTGTTTATTCAAGGTTCTGTCCGGTGTATATCCCTGATCCAACAAACCAGTCTTCTCCGGCTGGTCTGACATAGCAGAGTTTTAACTCATTTTTCCCTGTGTCAGGGTTGTCATATACGACATATACATAGCCTCCATCTCGTTTTGCTGCATTGATCTCCAAGTTGATGATCGGACTATCGAATTGGTCGGTGTAACCGGAGCGGTCTGTCCCAATCAATTCCGGTTGATGAGGAAGAGCAAGTGTAGTCCCGTCATAATCATAAGCGAAGATATAATTTCCACCGTCAGCATACGATCCGTTCACATCATTAAAATCAACAAGAGCCTGCTCTTTTCCAACATCATCTACATGAAGTGTAGCATTTCTCACCCTGCTAAAGAGATCGGTGAGACTTTGTTGTGGTATTGATGCCTGTATTTGTGGGAGAAAAATCCCGGATGCGATAAACCAGTTCTCATCAACTGGATTTATCTTGAAAAATTTTAGCATGGGTGTAAAATTTTCTGATGGGTTAGGATAGACAAAGTAAAGAGAGCCTCCTCCCTCTCTGGCTAGATCAATCATTGAAGGAAGAATAGCAAACCCGTTTACATCTGTCAGGTTCATTCTGTTCTTTCCAATAAATCCAGGCTGATAGGGAAGGGCAAGAGCGTTTCCTTTCATGTCATATGCAAATATGTATCGATCTCCTGAAATATATGGGCCTGAAAGGTTGTTGAAAACGCTGCAGGCTTCTTTCTGTCCGGTTTCTCTGGCGAACTCAGTGGCATTGTTCACAAATTCATTGAGAGAAGAGATTGAACTGTTGAGATCCTGAACTGGGTTACCCGTTTTACCATTTGACAAGGTGTTGTCGGGTTGTGACTCGTCAATGTCATGGATAATTACTATTCTCCACTCCTGGTTATCAAATGTCAGAGTATCCCAGACCGCTTCACGGGGCACCGACTTATCCCAATTCTTGTTCCAGAACTGGTATGAAGTGATCCCTGACTCCAGTGATGTGATATTAACTGCAGCCTGGTGAACTGTTGTATCTGAGTACAGAGGATCTGTCAAGGCATCTCTACCAATCTCTTCTTCATTACTTTCGTACACGATCAGTCCATCTGACTGAACGATCATTATATCGTACCTCTGTTGTTCAATAAGAGGAAGGATATATTGTCTTAGAAATTCTTCAGGTCTGAATGTAACATCAGTATATTTCAGGTACTCATTTTCCTGTGAAAAGATTGGGTAACTGAGTGAAACCCCGTAAAATCCCTCTGACAGTAAGAATATATCACTAAGTACCGGTTTTTTTTCTGCATTTGCGGTTGTTACAGCTGAATCGTTCAGATACATACCAATTAGACTCTCATATTCTCCCGGTGCTGCAGCCGTAACAAGCCCTGAAGGTTCTATCACGAGTGAAGAGTGGGCAAAGGGTATTGCAGCAACCTTTTTGTTCAGGATTTCACTGATATTATCACTCGAAAGGGTTTCATCTGATAATGCCTTGGCACTCTTCTCATTTTCACGTTCAACTGCGTCAAGTCCGGTGTTAATATTTTCAGAGATTTTGATGATGAGTTCATTCATGTCCTGGTGTCGTAACTCATTCACTGCATCTGCCTGCTCTCCTCCTACCGGAAGGAGTAGGATGGAGATTAAAAGTAGGCATCGGATGATCCTCCCTCTCATGTATTTCTCAGGGATGACATCGTTATATAATCCATCGAATCATCCATGAAAATGAAAAAAAATAACTCGAAAAAAAGGGAAAAAATTATGGATTAATTCCACCGGCTTGCTTGATGAGTCCGCAGATGTCTATCCAGATTACGAGTTCTTTCTTGCTCTCCCCCCGTTCTCCAACCTCTTTCTTGATGACACCAAGAATGTATGACTCATCACCAGCACCGTGTGAGTTCTGGTCGATATCTGCTACGGAAACAGTAAGCACCGAAGTGACCTCATCTACAACAACCCCGGTCTTTCCATCTGTGACCGACTCGTCGAGCACGATAAACCTGAGGTCTTCGCTGTTGTTGTCACCCGCCTTTTTTATTTTAAGCAGATGACGAAGATCTACGATTGTTGTGATCTCTCCACGCAGATCGATAATACCCCTTATGTATGATGATGCATGAGGAAGGGGAGTTATCTTGCTTGCTTCGACGATCTCCCTGACATCAAAGAGGTTTACTGCAAACTTGTCCTCCCCAATAAGAAATTCAACAACCTGAACCTCATCGGTTCCGGCCAGTGCCCCGATGTCTCCGGAAACCTCCTGCTGACTTGCTGTTATCGCCATTTCTCCTCACCCATTAGACCTTAAACCGTGCTAGTTCCCTGGCTACCTGTTCGATATTGGATGATACTTCAGATATTACTTTCTCAATCTGGGCAACCGATGATGATGCCTCCTCAGTTGCTGCTGCCGAGTCAACCGCCTGCCTTGTGGTCTCCTGAAGTAGGGTTGCAAGTTCGCTGATACTGGCCGTGATCTCTTCAACAGATGCAGCCTGCTCCTCAGACGTAGCAGCAACTCCTGTCACATTTGTTGAGATATCGCCTACTGACTCTGCGATGACCTTGAATGCATTCAACGTCTCGGCAAGGGCTGCATCACCTTCGTTCACAATAGCCCCCGCCTCTGCAACAGCTTCTGTAGCTTTTACAGACTTATCCTGTAAGGATCTTATCATGTCAGCAATATTTTCTGCTGATTTCCTGGAATCCTGGGCTAGTGACTTGACTTCTGCTGCAACAACTGCAAATCCCCTACCTGCTTCACCGGCACGTGCAGCCTCAATTGCTGCATTAAGTGCAAGGAGATTTGTCTGGTTTGCGATATCAGTGATGACATTTACAATCTTGCCGATCTGGTCCATCTGTGCCTTGATATCCTGGACGATCTCGTCAACCTGACCTGAATTCTTTGAGATC
>QKDV01000264.1 GCA_003251955.1 Methanospirillum hungatei | reverse complement strand
ATTGTTGCGCCACATTGATTCGTGGAATGGCCACCCAAGAAGTGTCGGGATTCCGGTGAATGCAGAAACACGCGAATAGTATCCATAGTCACCCCCTTCCGCCTCAACCAGTGTGAGATTTCCTTTCTGGGCAGAAAGCCAGGTAACCGCTTCAAGATCATCGGGATGTGAGACTGAAAGCCAGGCAAGTCCGTCAAGTGTCGGAGTATGCGGTCCTGCATGAGATATCGTCACTACCGCGGGAAGAAGCAGAAGAAGCAGAAGAATCAATGGGACTGTTCCTTCAATCACCCGTGCAGGAAAAGTCTGTTTACTGATGAGAGGAATGAACAGTCTTCCGAGCATGCCTGCGGTTCCAGCGCTGAATAACAGCCAGGCGGTGATATAGAGCTTGAAGACCGTGTTCATCCTGAAATACTGGTCACCCATATTGTCCTTAAGAAAGAGGATCTCACAAAAGACAAGAATCGCAAGACCAGCACCAGCAAGGAGATCAGAGGGCCCTTCACGTCGGGTCAAAATTGCACCAAGGAGAACTGCAGGAATTGCTGCTGCGACATATCCGGTTACTAGAAACGGAACTGCAATGAGAAGAAGCCAAGGTGTACGCCTAAAGACCGGGAGAAGTGAAACAGCAAGTATGAGGATAAACCATCCACTCACAAGCATGAATTCACCTATTGAAGTTGGAAGAGGCACCACCCCAATCCCTTCAATTCCCTGGGCCTTCATCATCAGATAATAGGGAAGATAACAGAAGACTCCAATCACTGGTACAAACAGAAGATAGAGAATAGCCCCTCTTAATTGAGAAAATTGTTGGATAACCGGCCCACCGGATACAGGCTGCCTGACCTCCTGAAAAATTCTACCCATCAATGAGAGAGGTTGATTGGAAACTGAAAGACTTTCTGCTGAATTGATCAGCAGAATGGCACCGGTGATGAGAACCAGAGGGGCCTGAATGAGGACATCCCAGGAATTTGTGGGGGGAATTGAACCCAGAGCCAGACCAGATGAAAGGATCAGAACCAGCCGTGACACAGGCTCCATCTCTCTCCAACAGGTTATGGCGAGAGTAATGAGAAGTATCAGGGTTGACTGAGGGAAAAATCCAAGAACATGTGCATGCACATCACCAAAAATAAATGAAAATAATGGGTATTCATTGATGGTCCCGTCAATAACGCGGGTACTGTCCCACAGGAGCTTGCTCCATTCAGTCCCTGCTAAAGCAAGATGAACAAAAGCAGGGTTCATCAGGAAAAGCAGTACAACAGGGAGGAGACGAAGGCGAGGGAGGAGGAGATGACCAACCCCGTACATATTAACAGCAGTTAGAGCGGCAATTGTGGGCAGTGCCATTGTAAACAGGACCTGCGAAGGAATTCCTGCGGTCAGACCCATAGCAGCGAGCATCCAGTGACCCAGATAGTAATAAACCGATAGATCCCCACCTGCAAACCAGGGGTCGAGAGGCGGGATGACAGTCATCCGCATCATCGAAGCGATAAAACCGTGATCCATGAACTTTTCAGCAGAACTTATGTCAGGACTATAGATACGCAGGAGCAACATCAACAGGAAAACACTGATGAAAAGAGCATAATATCTCCATTCTGTTGCAACAAACGAGAAACACCTGAAAAATTCACACGATTTTTTCTCCTGGATGACCTTCAGACAGATATAGCCCAACCCTAGAAGGAAGGGGAACAATGCCAATTGAACAGGAAGATGCACCAACGCACTCCAATAACTCAGGAGCGTATAGAGAAGAAGTGAAAGGCTGAATGAAAGAGGGACTGCCACTTTTTTAAAATATAATCTGATGAAGGGAACCAGTGAGAAGTGAAGGAGAAAGATCAGAGCTAACCATGCAAGGATCAGGAAGAGATCCGAGAGATGGATCATGCATTCTCATCCCCATTATCTGATAGACGCCGTTTGATACTTGCCATCATTTCAGGAACTACCCAGTTCCCAAAGTAGAAGATCGATGCAACCCCGCCAATGACGGTGATCAGGTTTTTGATGAGATGATCAATCACTGCGATAAGTGTTGCAGTAGCCGGTGCAACACCTGATAATTCAAAAATAATAGCCAAGGAGGCTTCATATGTTCCAAGACCCCCGGGAGTAATCGGAACAGCTTTTACCAGATTTCCGGCAACTATCGCAAGAAGTACAACCGCAAGGGGGATCTCCTGATTAAACATCGCTGCAACAGACACACAGACAATCGTGTCCATTATCCAGATAGCAACCGATGAAAAAAAGAGGAGGAGAGCCGAAGAAGGGGTGAGAGAGGCTTCTTTCACCTCGGCAAGCATGGTAAGAACGTACCCGAGGTACTTGTTTTCTGATGTTTTATTGCCCATACAGAGGAGAAATCCAAAAAACACTGCTCCAAGTATAAGTGGTATCGTAATGAGGGAAAGTGCCCAGTCAGGGACATTAAGAACAAAAAGGATCGAGACAAGACCCAGAAAGGAAACGGTGATTATGTCAAATACCCGTTCAACAACAATTGATGAAAGTCCCTGTGAAACAGTTGAATCATATTCGTGTCTCACAAGAATGATCCTGATCAGATCACCTAACCTGGCTGGAACAAGAAGATTGACTGTCTGTGAGAGATAAATACAGGCAGTCGCAAAGAGCGTCGGTACCACAACAGTGAGGCGGGCAAGAATAATCTTATATCGCCATCCACGTGAGAACCATGCAGCAACACAGATCAACACTGCCGGAATTAGATAAAGAGGATGTAAGTACTGGAGTGTTGCATTAAGATCCCCCCAGACCCTCCAGAGCATGGCACCGATAATACCAACGGCCAGAAGAAGGGAGAGAATGAGGGCCACGATTTTACGGTACATGAAGTTTCCACCAGAGGTTAAGTATTGAACGGCCCATCTTCCAGATATCTTGTGACTTAACCGTTGTTCCAGGCCCTTCCCGCCATATAACGGGTATCTCTGCAATCAGGTACCCTTTTCGTTGTGCACGAACCAGAACTTCAGTATCCCAAAACCAGTGAGTATCAACAATATCACGTAGAAGTGTAAGGAGACACTCTTTTCTAAATGCCTTGAACCCACATTGATGGTCCTTTAGTCTGCTTCGGAGAATAAACCGGACAAGCCAGTTGTATCCACGACTTTTTATCTCCCGGCCCAGGCTGCGGGTGATATTGCTATCTGAAAGAAGTCGCGATCCGGTCGCTACGTCGGCACCCTCAACAACCGCATTGATGAGTACGGGAAGGTATGACATATCAGTTGCAAGATCAACATCGAAGTAACAGAAAATATCCCCATTTGCCTGTAGGGCAGCAGTTGTCAGGGCAGAACCCCGACCAAGCCGTTGTTCTCTGTGCAGATGTGTAACCCGTGAATCTTTTTCCTGCCATGAGGCGGCATATTCAGCAGAACCATCTGTGCTTGCATCTTCAGCAATGATAATCTCAAAATTAGGAAACGATTCTTCCATCACCTTAAGAGTAAGCGGAACCGCCTCCTGAAGGGCTGGCAGATCATTATAGACAGGAATGACCAAGGAGACGAATGATTCATTAATATTATTCACAGTTTCGGATATCCTCCACGACTCGACGGGCAGCCTTCACAGAGCCTTCAATACTCCGTTCTGGGTAGTTCTCAGTAGAGAACATACCTGCAAGGTATAGTCCCGGTATAGCCGGATTGGTAAGATGATCCCTATACCCGGTGAGGTATAGTGGACCTGCATCGCGATCGATGGCAATTTTTTTCCAATGTATCTCTTTAAGATCTACAGAAAATTTTGTACAGAAATCAGATAGCATCTTCTCCTGAATAGAAGGATCAGGATCTCCAGAGAAGTAGGATGCAAGATAAACAAGATGCTCTCCGTACCACTCAAAAGGAGCAAAATTTGTATGAGAAACAACTGCCCCATAGGGTGCAGGATCTGTGATATTTAGCCAGTAAATTCCTTCAGTCACATCTCGGGAGAGCGCAAGGGTAAGACATGCTGCTCCCTGGTAAGGAATTGAAGAGATTCCAGGTACGCCGAGTTCCTGAAGTCTGCGAGGGCTGATTGTCCCGATGACCAGATCAAAAAATTCACCATTAATCTCCCATCCAGAGCCTGACGAGACATTCACCAGAACCAAGGATGTTGCAGGAACTTCAGTACGGATTGCACACCCCTTATCACGGGCAGCACCTGAAAGCCGATCGATCAATACAGAAAAACCGCCTTTAATGTACCCAAGACGCTCTCCAGCCACTCCGCGATCTGATCTGATAGCCACACGACTAATCAGC
>QKDV01000083.1 GCA_003251955.1 Methanospirillum hungatei | reverse complement strand
AAATAATGTCCCATTTTGGTGAGTACAATACCCGACGGACAGCAGAGTATGGAGTAAGGAGAATTCTTGTTGCTGAGGGGTATGAAGTGGTAAGGGTTACCGAACGTGACGGCGCTCTCCCAACACTCTTTCATCTGATTGCCTGGGGTAAGGATCTGGGTATCCACTTTATCAGGATTGGATCTTCCCGGATGAGTTCGAGTACATTCTCAAAAGAGGTGCAGCAACTCACAATCAATGTCAGAACCCACTGGTATCCTGGAGATGTCCAGTTCTGGATTCCGGAAGAGCGAGACTGGGAGAGGTATCGGATCCTTGCCGGTGGTGCGATTCCAATATCGGAGCAGAGATGATCGCTCTTCTGAACCGGTGGGAATGAGATGTCGGATATCTCACACAGAGATGAGATCCAGAACACACTGACTCATCTCTTTACCCCCGGTCAGGTAATCGAGGTCAGGGCAATAACTGAAGATGGCATCTCTTCAGGATATTACAATGATCTTACGATTGCAGCCCGGGATATCCTTGATCGTGAGAAAGATACCCATGTTTCAGGGATATATGTTACACTGAACGAGGTCAATCCTGCACTTCTTGCACGACGGGCTAACCGTATTAAGTACCGGCTAGGCAGGAAGGATGCAAGCACAGCAGATACCGATATTATTCGGAGGAGATGGCTGCCAATAGATATCGATCCGGTCAGGCCATCCGGTGTATCATCGTCAGAGTCTGAACATGCCGATGCTCTCTCCCGGGCCGATTCGATTGCAGAGTTCCTCTCAGGTCTAGGATGGCCTGAGCCAGTCATTGCAGATTCTGGAAACGGTGCTCATCTTCTCTACCGGATTGATCTTCCAAACGATGAGGATAGCCGAAACCTTGTCAGATCAATGCTTGAGTGCCTTGATCACCGGTTCTCTAATGCCACATGCAAGGTTGATACAGCGAACTTCAACGCTGCCAGGATCTGGAAGGTGTATGGGACGATCTCACGAAAAGGCGATAATCTGTCTGAGCGTCCTCACCGGAGATCAAAGATCCTGAAGATCCCGGCAGAACCCGGATTATCTGATTCCATCGTGAGCGAAGATCAGATGAGATCGCTGCTCTCAACATTTTCAGATAAAACCGGTTCAGATGCCAGGGTATTGAGTAATTCTTCCCTTCAGGCTGTACCAGGAGCCGGGATCGATCTAGCAGCATGGCTCACGAAGCACAATCTCACCTATACCGAGAAACCGTACAACGATGGCCGTCTCTTTGTGTTTGATGACTGTCCATTCTCTTCTGCCCATTCAGACGGTGCGTATGCTATTCAGTTTGCAAACGGTGCGATCTTTGCCGGATGTCATCACAATTCATGCGGAGGAGGGAAACAGCGGTGGCCTGAACTCCGGGCGATGTTTGAACCGGTAAAGCCTGATGTTGAGACACGACTTGCCCGGCTCCGTTCAGAGCGGATCAGGGCAAAGAACGAGGCAGAAGGCCGGACCCGACCGACTGAGTATGAACTTGCACAGGCCCGGGCACAGTACGAAGCAGCCGGTACTAACACCGGAGCCGGAGCGGATGAGATAGAAAAGAACCAATGTGAATCAGATGAGACCATAATCTCCCGGTGCACAGAGATCCTGGAATCTGCTGATCCACTCTCCTTCCTTCTCCAGACGTTCGCCTCAATCCACGAAGGCGATAAGACCGTTGCAGAGTGCCTTGTCCATTCTCTTGCCTCCCGGTCGGTGATAAACAGCAAAGGGCTCCACGTCTCGATCACCGGTGAATCAGGGAAAGGAAAGTCCCATGCCATCGAGACGATGAAGAGTCTTGTGCCAAAGCAGTACCGGCTAGAAGGCCGGATGAGTGACAAGGCCCTCTTTTACATGGATGATCTCTCACCGGGCAGTTTCATCACGCTTGATGATGTGTCACTCTCTGATCAGATGCAGGAGATCCTGAAAGGCGTTACAACATCATTTCAAAAGCCGTTTCCGTACCGGACGGTGAACAAGGACAGAAAGGCCCAGGTCTGCACGATCCCGGAGCGGTGTGTCTGGTGGATTGCTAAAGTAGAAGGTCCCGGTGATGATCAGGTCTTTAACCGGATGCTCACCTGCTGGATAGACGATTCAGAAGAGCAGGACAAGCGGGTACTTGAGCGAACCCTCTCATCTGCCGAGGCTCTCCCTGATGCTATCAGTACAGAATCTGACGATCTGCTTGTATGCAGGCAGATCTGGGAGTCACTCTCACCGGTCTGGGTTGTGATTCCATATGCGACAAAGATCAGGTTCCAATCGGCTGAGAACCGGAGAAACCCGGATATGCTGCTTGATCTTATCAGGACGAATGCAGCACTCAACCAGCGACAGAGAGATAAAAAAGAGGTGAACGGTGTCACCTGTGTTATTGCAACTCGTGATGATTTTGCACAGGCAGCACGGTTATATGAGACGCTTAACGGTGAGACCGGAGCTCAGGCAAACAAGCTGACAAAACGTGAGAGTGAGATGATCGCTGTCTTCACGTCATTGAACCAGCCCGAGGTTACGATCACCGAGCTGCAGAAACTCTCCGGGCTCTCGAACTCAACGGTTGGAAAATTGCTGCATGGGTACCATTCATACGGGAAGGCCTACTCCGGTCTTCTCGACAAATGTCCGGCTGTCTCATTTCTTGACCGGACAGAGACGAGAGGTGATGAGGGTTGCTCGACGATGCGACGAGCCCGGGTGTATCTCTGGGATTCGGCATTGTATGACGCCTGGGAGAAGGGAGGAAGTGTCTGGCTGTATGATGACACCGGTGAGGACTCTGATGATAACGATGATCCTGATGGCTATGATGATTCTGATACCATTTCACCGGAGCCTGATATCTCTGACCAGCCATATGAGATGTCATTCTCTGAGGTCAAATCACAGAGTTTTGTAAAAATCCCTGGGCTTCCTGACCGGAGCCGGTGCAGTGTCTGTGGGAAGCATCCGATACAGTACCGGGAGCGGGTATCTCCCGGTAATGCTTCAAGGATTCGGCGAATGTTATGTGCATCCTGCTACAACCGGGCAGTGTCAAGAGAAGTTGCATCGATTCTCCCGCTTCCGGGTGTGATCGATAAGCGGACGCTTGTCAGACGAACAGTTCTGGGTGGGAGATGCCAGGTATGCAACCTTCAGCCTGCTGTCTGGTCTGATCCGGTATCGCAGGTTCACATTTGTGATCAATGCTACCAGAGGCTCGATTCTGGTCGTGATGACCCCCATATTTCCAGTGCAGATCCGGCGGAGTAAATTTATATTAAAAATCTAGGGCGAGTTTGGAATAATTGTACTGAATAGTGTCAATGTAATAATGTGAACAATTTTGTGATGTGATGGATAGTATGAGTGAATTTATTGTACATGAGAAGACCCAATCAGGGTTTGAACTCTGTGGAAGGATGATCAGGGATGGAGAATTCCTGGTGGTGTTTATCGATGAGGTTGGGAAGTTTGAGATCCCGGGAAATGTTCTGACCGCAACCCTGGCAGGTCTTGGATCCGGGGAGTTTCTCTGGGGAAGAATGAGGCTTTCTGATAGTGGCCGTGGTCTGTATTTTGATATTGGGGAGATGATGTATGCAACTCCGGTGTCCCGGGTCAGGGCTGTGATGGAAGGGAGGAGCAGGAAGGGTCCGGTGAGTAGAGTGAGATAAGGTCATTCCTTTTTGCAGGTCAGACACCGGCCACGGTGTACGCAGATAAGGCCGCCACATGTAGGGCAGGTGTACTTTGCAGTCTGGTTCGCTATGAATGAGTCCATCCCTTTTTCTTTGATTTCGGTGAGGTTTTCGATCATACTCATGCCATACTTTTTTCGATATCGGGTGTCCAGTTTTTTGAGACGATTGCATGGCATATCCGGGCAGTCATAACAGAAATGAGATGAGGTATTCCGGATGGTCTCACAGTTTTTGATGATACATGACTGACGGGTCTTCGCTATCTTCGGGGTTTCATCCCTGCATCCCAGGCACTTGTTGGTAGGTCGTTGAAAGGCCAGGCATAATGCACAGTTCATGCCACATGGGGCGATCAGGTCTGGTTGAATCATGGTTGTGAGCGGAAGGGTACTGGGTTGAGCGGGACGAATCCGCTTTTAATTATTACTTTGATTTTAGATTAACCGGTGGTTCGGTGTTTGTTGGATCTCAGGGCGGGAAAGCGGGAGATCCGGGTATGCAGAGATATGTGATCATGTGGGCGGGTGTTTACTGTATGATCTACTCTTCCCGCTCTATTATTATAATTATTATTATTCTTAGTTAGATCTTAGTTTAATAG
>QKDV01000248.1 GCA_003251955.1 Methanospirillum hungatei | reverse complement strand
GGTCTTTCTCAAGGAGTTCGTCGATCTTCTCGACAAATGCGATCTGTATCCTGATTATGATCCGATGACTGTGTACCAGACTGACGCACAGGATCTTCAGGAGATACTCACCGATGAAGAAAAGGCAGTGATGCAGATTAGGTTCTGATCAGGTCTCTCTTCTGATGCGGGCAGATGCAGCGTGGGCGTGAAGCCCTTCAGCGGTTGCCAGCCTCTCAACAACATCACCGATGGCCTCGATACCTTCGCGCGAGATGATCTGAACCGTTGCAGTCTTGGTGAAATGGGAGACATTGAGCCCGGAGTAGAGTTTTGCATTTCCTGCAGTGGGAAGCACGTGGTTTGTACCTGATGCATAATCCCCGCAGGCAACCGGCGCATACTGACCGACAAAGATAGACCCGGCATTCCTGACACCCTGCAGAACCGGGAGTGGATCCTGAACCTGGATCGAGAGGTGCTCGGGTGCTATTTTGTCAGATGTCCTGATCGCATCAGCGATGTCATTGACAATCAGGTACCCCGACTGGCCAAGTGCCTGCCTGATGATCTCATGCCTGGGAGCCTCTGCAAGCAGTCGTTCGATCCAGTTACCAACCTGCGAGGGAAGTTGTGGATCAGTCGTGATCAATACAGATGCAGCCTGAGGATCATGTTCGGACTGGGCAAGAATGTCAGCGGCAATAAAGTCTGGACGTGCCGTGTTGTCTGCGATGATCGCGATCTCAGAGGGTCCGGCAGGAAAGTCGATCTCAACTTTTCCTCTGAGCATCATCTTTGCTGCAGTAACGTATGCATTCCCGGGACCGACGATCTTTTGAACAGGACTTATTGTCCTGGTCCCAAGAGCCATTGCAGCAACAGCCTGGGCCCCTCCGACAGTATAGATGTCAGTCACTCCTGCGATGTCAGCTGCAACAAGGGTCAGCGGGTTTGCAGGAGGAGGAGTACAGCATATGATCTCCTTCACTCCGGCAACCTGGGCTGGCACAGCACACATCAGAACAGTGGACGGATATGCCGCGCGTCCTCCCGGAACATACATACCAATCCGCTCCAGAGGGGTGGTCTTAACACCAAGTGTGATGCCATCCTCATTTCCTGAGAGCCAGAGATCCTTCTGTCTCTGAAGCTCATGAAAAGTACTAATCCTCGAGTATGCTTCGGTCAATGCCTCAATAATCTCGGGATCAACTGAGTCATAGGCAGCATCGATCTCATCATCTGAAATCCGGAGATGATCAAGCCTCACCTTGTCAAACCGCTCACACAGATCAAAGAGGGCTTCGTCTCCCTTCTCTGCTACCTCATCGATGATATTCTGAACTGCACCAGAGACTCCGGTCAGTGTTGCCTGCTGACGGGAAAGCCAGGTATCAAGCGTGAGAGCGGTCCACACCATGCGATATACGTATGATCTGACCGGTAAAAAATGAGTAAGCTATCAGCGGCATTACTCAGAATAGGTAGTCTGCCCAATATTCCATCGCCAGACATAAAACCCAGGTGTGGGGCGTGCTACTTTCCCTTTTAATAGCTCACGCATCATCTTTTCCAGATTCAGGTACAGAAGGACCATCTGTTCAGTGCCGCTCTCGGACTCCTCAACGACCCGTATGATCCCCTTCACATAGTCCTCGATACCATGGCAGGCTGAAATGTCCACAGGCATGACTTCTGTTGATCTTACTTTCCTGATCTGGCTGACCTCATCAACCGAGACAGCCATCGCCGTGTCTATCACCTTCCCGGCCGGGATGATCATAGTACGTCTCCGTTTTGACTCTGTTGCCCTGTCCATACCAAGAAGGGGGGCTACATTTATGGCAGGGATTATCTCCTGCTTCCATTCAACCATCCCCTCAATATATGAGGGGGCATCGTACACCTCAGTTGTCGGAAGTGGAAGGATGAACTTATCGATGATGTCGCTGTCAATCAGGTAATGATCTCTTCCCAGTTGTATCTCCACGAGGGTAAGAAATTCTTCCACTGCATTCCCCCTGTCTCCAGCAGGAGACGTATGAATATCAGTGTGTGTCTCGACTGTATTGATATCTTCCTAGTTAGATCACAAAAGTTACACCCAGATCCAACGTCCAGTTACCCTGTAGGGCCCTACAACAAGAAAAGATACAAAGGTCTATCCAGATTTATCACTAATATCAGATCATTTACGCTCCGGTGCCATCTGCCGTCGTACCGAAGCACAAGAGAATATGGCAGGAGACATGGATACAACAGTTCAGTTACACAGGCTGCTTCTCTTCTCTCTCGGGGAGGGAACTTATGCGGCAGATGTCTCGTACATCAGGGAGATCGTACAGGATCAACAGAAGATCCCACTTCCCAATGCACCTGATTATATTCCGGGAGTCTTCAATCTGCGAAGTGACGTGGTCAAAGTAATCGACATCAGGTTGATCATCCCACTTTCAGGAGTGGGGACAAAGAAGAAGATCATTGTATTTGTACCTGAGAGTGGTTCCTCAACCAGGTTCGGGATGGTGGTTGATGAAGTATATGGAATCATGGAGATCCCGGCAGAATGTGTGACCCTTCTTGATCAGACAAATGTCAACATTCAGAATAATTTCATGATAGGTTTCTTTTCATTCTCACTAGAGGGATTCTTAACCCAGTCAAGTCGTAGATATGCAGCAGGAGAAGATGAAGTAGTCTGGATAGATTTTGAAGATATGATTCAGACTATAATTGACGAGGAAAAAGCACAGAATATTGTATTCCAACTAACTGCCCTCTTCAACCCCCAGTATCTCTTCTCTGACAACTGGAGAAAACTTCAGAATAAATAGAAGGTCAGACTGCAATCCGCAGTTTCTGATCCTTTCCCTTGAGAATACCGGCTTTTTTGAGATCATCAAGGACTGCATCGATATAATCACCATTAAGGTGTAAGGCGATCCTTGACCCATCCTCTTGGGCCTCAATATCGCGGTTTGCAAACTCGCCGATAACATCTTCCCTTGAAACCTTTCCTTCTTCCTTAATCATGGCAAGAATCTCTGATACCAGGATATGCTTGATCTGAAGTCTTGGGAAGAATGAGGCTACATCCTCTTCATCTATCTCGTATTCCTCGATGAATTCCCCAATACTGTCGAGGTTCTCAAGGAAGACAAATTCCGGTCCGACTGACACGAGGAATTCAGCATCATCGCCGGCAGTAATTGTGCTTATAATGTTGAATTTCTCCAGAATCTCATCCCTGATCTCCGGGATCTCGTCTGCGAACACAGTCAGGGTTGATTCATCAGGTTCTATTTTCTTTGATAGAACCAGACCGTCCTCTCTGATGTCCAGAAGTTCATTCAGATGAAGCAGCCTGGTCAGATATACCTCTTCGATGATCTTCTCAAGGGTATCTTCGCTCTCATCTCCGTCTAATGTGCGATCCCCTGTAACAAGATCCATCAAACCTGAACCCACCCGGTCTCCAACCTGGTACTTGTCAAGTGCCTGGGCGATTACATCCCTTTGTGGAGCCAGATGTTCACGTGCCATTGAAAATAACTCTGACTCTTCCTCTGTAACATCAGGATTTGATATCACAGTATCAAACATGGCGGTGAGATTTTTGTACGTTCCACTAAGCATCAACCGTACATCAAGAGAAAATTTCTGCCGGATCTGGGATGATATACCTAGATCTTTGAGAACCTTTACAAATTCCCTAGCAGTATCATGTGATGAAAAATAGATCTCTTCTTCCAGAACCATGGATGACTCCACACATTTTTTGTCTCCGCTGATGATATCATTGCCGGCAGCCTGAGCGGGAATAAAGAGGGGTGTTATGAGTGGATTTTTTTCAGAAGCCATGCCATATTATGGCCAAGCAGTTCCATTGTTGCAAGTCCTTCCTCATCCTCTTCCACATCCCCGGGATCCCTCCCAAAACCCATGTTCCAGTTGCTTGAACCCGGAATGATCATCTGAGAGATCAGAAAGAAGTGGTTGATGGTATCAAATGCATGGATTGACCCTCCCCTACGCACAGAAATAATGGCAGCACCCACCTTGCGCTGAAAGAGATCGCCATTTGCCTTTCCTACCATACCGCAGCGGTCAATAAATGCTTTCATTTCAGAGGTTACATCAGCAAAGTATGATGGTGAGGCAAGAATTATGCCATCTGCCTCAATCATCTTTTTTACATACTCATTCAGGCAGTCAGAGGTGATTACACATTCTTCATCCTGATTCTCATAACATTTGTTACAGGCATTGCATCCCTTGAGATGGCTGCCTCCAATCCGGATTAATTCTGTCTTTATCCCTTCCTCCTCAAGGACAGAAAAGACAGTTCT
>QKDV01000167.1 GCA_003251955.1 Methanospirillum hungatei | reverse complement strand
CGGTCATGGATCTTCTCAATTCCTTCTCCTGCAATAAATGACCGCCATAGTCGGGGGGCACAGAGCGGATCTTCCTCGCCAAGACAGGAGACGATACCCTGGATGAATTCAAGTGCCCTGGTTGGCCTGTATCCTCCATTCATCCCGTCTTCCTCATACCTGGTTAAACGGACCTGACCGGTGATCGGGATCTGGTATCCACACGAACACTGGCCATTTTCCATAAATGTAAGCGGCCTGCACCCCATCGGACCATACAACTCACGTTCACTTATTGTCTCACCACAGGATGGGCAGACAGAGTTGAGCCATGAACTTCCAGGCGAATTGAAGAGGTAGACGTGAGGGGCAAACTCATGAATGCGATCACAGACCTGTTCAGAATCAGGAATCGATGGTTCACACTCCTGCCCAAGATCCCCAAATGCCATGCAACGCATGATCTGGATCGGGATCTCCTTAGAGATTTCAGTAACATCACGTGCCTGTCTGATAAGATCCTCTTCATGCCCGGCAATATGCATCAATGCAACCTCAACATGAACCCCTGCAGCCACGAGCCGTGAAATATTTGCCATGACAATCTTGTTGTCACTGATTCCGCACGAGCGTAATGACTCTGGATCATTACCTTTCAATCCGACATTCACCACGTCAAGCACCGGAAGTAACAAATCCAGAGTAAATGGTGAAAAATAGCCGTTGGTTGAACATCCAACAAACATCCCTTTCTCTTTAGCGAGCCTGGCAACCCTGAGGAACGATGGAAGTGAAACCGTCGGTTCATTTAGGCAGAAGTATATTCCTTCACACTCTTCAGAGAGGGCTTCGTCGATGATGGACGCAGGATCGCGGTGGTGAAGACCTTTACCAAGATTATCAGGGCTTCGGACGAGGATTTCAGATACACACCCGGGACAGGAGAGGTTGCACCCCACTGTGCTGACCTGAAGGACTTTCGCACGTGGCCATGCGTGAACTAACGGAATCGTCTCAACCGATATTGGTGTAACAATAAGCCACTGATCAGGAAACCGTTCAGAGATAGTGCCATTTTTCATAGTGTACATGCCACATCTTCCGATTCCACCTTCAGATATTTCGCACCACTGATTACAGTACTGACATCTGGTCATGATTGCACCATCCTGACCCAGTATCCGGTCTCGTCATTGATGATGGTATAATTGGAAATTCCTACAGAATGCAGTGCCACTGCTACCCTTTCCGGAGGCATGGATTGGATTCGCTCCTTCATTCCTTCTTCAAACCCGGGATCCTTTTCTTTCATAGCTGCGACGATCTCTCTCTTTAGGGCAGAATTCCCAAAACCTCCACCGATAAAAGCAATACCACCAGGTCTAAGAACCCGGTATGCCTCACTAAGACCCTTCGGGAGATCCTCCCAGAAGAACCAGGATCCCCTGCTTACAACAAGGTCAAACGAGCCACTATCGAAGGGTATCGCGCTGACATCTCCATGAACCGGGATAACCCTGCCGCACAGACCGGTTTCATCAATCCTCTCCCCGCATATCTTAATCATATCTGGTGAGATATCCATCGCCTGAACAACCATGTCTGATTTCATGGCAAGGGCAGTGGCCAAGTGACCAGGTCCACACCCAATATCCAACGCATTCCCGGCATGTATATTACAACTCGTCAGAATCTGTTCTGCAATTACCGGGTATATCGGTGCAAAGACTGTTCCAGCTATTTTGGCGAATCCGGAAGATTTCATAGCCATTTGAGGATGATTTATTCTTTTCTCCATATGTATCACGATCTCCAGTATCTTCAGGAAGAACACTTGTGTATCACACTTCAGTCCGGATAACCGGAAAGAAGCAGAAGTCACAAATTTTTGCGGATTTAATCAACAAGATCAGAAGACAATACTGACATGAATATCATGACAAGTATCATTCAAAATTCTCGCTGTGAATCACACCCTTTTTTATTGTAGAAGATGTAACACTCATATGATAAGAATGGTGAGTAAGGTAACGAGATCTATTTTACTTCTTCTGGTGAGCCTTGTTATTGCAGGAATGTTCATACCAGGAACATTAGCTGCAGATACAGCAGTTTCATCAGCAAGTCAGAGTGCAAATGTTTCAGTTGACGACCTGATGGCCCAGAACCCGGATGCACTTCTCATTTATTCCGGGGCAGGTCTCAAAAAAGCGGTTCAGGAGATCGGATCCACGTTTACTAATGAGACAGGAATTCCTGTAGTATATAACTTCCAGGGATCCGGAGCACTTCTGACTCAGATGGAGATCACCCATAAGGGAGACGTACTTATTGCTGGTGGATCTGAAGCATACGATAAAGCAGAGCAGAAAGGGCTCGTAGGAGAACCCCAGTACCTTGCATATCATGTACCAATCATTGCAGTACAGAAAGGCAATCCCAAAAACATAACATCAATCGAAGACTTTACAAAACCCGGCCTTAAGATCGGACTTGGCGATGTAAAAGCAACTGCCATCGGAACAACGGGAGACAAACTCTTCAAAGACCTGGGAATCGCAGATGCTGTAGAGAAGAATGTAGTTTTGAGAACCTCAACCATCAATGAACTCGTCTCTGCAATGAATGCTGGATCAATTGATGCATCACTCCTCACCCTGGACCAGATCAATGACAAGACCATGGACACAATTCCACTCAATAATCTGAATCCATATGTTCTGGTTGTATCAGAGGGAACGACCACCTTCTCAAAACAGCCTGAGAAGGCCCAGAAATTTGTAGACTATGTCGCATCTGACGCAGGGAAGGATGTTTTCAAGAAGTATAAATTCCCGCCATACGGAGACTCACAGTATCAGGACGTCCAGCCCTGATATTGAAGAGTAGAATAGTAGTTCATCAAATTGATGAAATAAACTCCTTTTTCAGATATCTTTTGTCAGACATGAACTGTCTGAACAAAAAAGAGACAGATACCAGTAATGGCAGAAAAAAGACATTCGGGTAAATATTTTTATCCAATCGCAACATGTTTGGCATTTTTTTCGGGATGTATTACCCTTCTGGTACTTGGAGGGCTCTTTACTTTTATCAACCCGGATAGCATTGTTGAGATACTCAGTTCATCTGAGATCAGATATGCGATTCAGCTCTCTCTGATAACATCAATTATCTCCACTGCACTCTGCGCAGTTATTGCAATCCCATCGGGTTATATCTTAAGCAGAGGAGGATTTCCGGGAATGCGTCCTTTGATAATGCTCCTCATGCTGCCCTTATCCCTCCCCCCACTCGTAGCAGGAGTTGCACTGCTCCTCTTTTTTGCAAGGACACCTGTAGGAACCGGGCTTGAAGATCTCGGGATCACCGTTGTGTACACACAACTCGGGATCATCGTGGCACAATTGTTTGTCAATCTCCCTTACCTGATCAGAGTCATGAGATCATCATTTGCCATGATCTCACCCAGATATGAACACATAGCAAGAACGCTCGGGTGTTCAGATTTTCAGGCATTCTGGCACATTACCCTCCCATTAGCCCGGGCCGGCCTGATATCAGGGCTTGTGATCACATGGTCAAAGGCAATGGGTGAATTTGGTGCTGTCCTGATGCTTGCCGGTGCAACACGGATGCATACCGAAACACTGCCAATTGCTCTCTTCCTGAATATGGCTACAGGAGATCTCGATATCGCCATCACCACGGCGTGTATCCTCCTTGGAATCGCAGCAGTAACCATGTTCTTCTTTGAACGATTATCTGATGGGAGTGACCGGATTTAATGCTTCAGATTGATAAGATATCACTTTCTCTTGGTGATTTTGAGCTCAGATCCCTTTCACTGCATATTGAAAATCCTGAGTACTGGGTAATTATCGGGCCGTCAGGAGCAGGAAAAACAATTCTTCTTGAGACTATTGCAGGAATTCATAGACCAGCCGCAGGAAGTATTCACTTTGAGGGAAATGACATCACGCACGATGAGCCCAAAGATCGTAACATTGCCATGATGTATCAGGATCTGATGCTCTTCCCGCATATGACTGTAAAAGAGAACATTCTGTTCAGTGTGAAGATTCGAAAGACATACAATAAAGATCTCGAAACCAAGATCTCGGACCTGGTAAATATTCTGGCTATCAGCCATCTTATGGATCGCAATCCAGA
This sequence comes from Methanospirillum hungatei, assembly GCA_003251955.1. GTDB lineage: Archaea > Halobacteriota > Methanomicrobia > Methanomicrobiales > Methanospirillaceae > Methanospirillum > Methanospirillum hungatei_A. The sequence continues at coordinate 195 of QKDV01000167.1, read as the reverse complement.
TACGCTATCAGGAGGAGAGGCACAACGGGTTGCACTAGCACGTGCTCTTATTCAAAAACCACGATTACTTCTTCTTGACGAGCCCTTATCTGCTCTTGACTCTATGACCCGGGAACGATTGAGGCAGGAGATTAGAAAGATACACCAGCACCTGAAGATTCCAATCATCCACATCACCCATCATTTCGAGGATGT
>QKDV01000119.1 GCA_003251955.1 Methanospirillum hungatei | reverse complement strand
AGAGCCTGGTCAATGCCCTTGCTGAAGGTCACAGTAAAGAGAATGTGGCCGCAGCCGCATGCCACAGCGTTGCCGAGCAGGTATTTGAGCAGCAACTCCAGGAGATCGACATAAAGGAACCGGTGGTAATGGTCGGCGGGACCTCCCTGATTCAGGGACTGGTCAGGGCGATGGGTGAACTCCTGCAGACAGAGATAGTGGTCCCGCACCACTCACAGTTCATTGGATCAGTAGGGGCTGCTCTTCTCTCTTCAGGATTTGTGGAGAAGAACTGATAGGGATGCAGACACTGGAGTATTTTCAGGTAGAGTCGACCGAGCCGGCAGGTGGAGAGTTATACCGGAGGATCGCCTCGACCGTGATCACGGATCATGATATCCTCAGGGTCTTGGATCGTCTGCGGATCTTCATCGATCCCGAGGTTCCGATCTTTATCGCGGTCGGAATAACTCGTACTGTTCCCCGCAATGTCATCGTCAGGGATTTTGCCGGGATCACATATGACGGTGATAAGGTAATCCTCTCGATCGCTGATGAGACCTACCTTGCTCCACTCCTTGAATTACTCTGGAGAAGATTCGGAAAAGATCGTATCGTACAGCCTGACCGGTTCACCATCGAGATGAATCTTGGGGATGAAGAGAGGGAGGGGATCGAGGAGATGATAGTTGCCGATCCTACCGAGGGACTATTCAGGGATCTCATCTACACCATGCAGGTGATCTGCCCTGAAGGATTCAAGGTAAAGAGACAGAGTTTTCAGAACGGAAGATTCTGGTTCGTTGCCAGTGAGAACACTCTTCAGGAGGACGTAACTCCCCTCATAGAGGAGCAATTTTCAATAATGGGAGAGGCATCATGATCCTTGTCCCAATCACATACAAAGGTGGTGTCTACCGGCATGACGAGATCCTCGACCTCATTGAGGACATGGGCGGGTATATCATCCAGAAACATATGATAGCACAGGATGTCGTGCTGCAGGCCCTCATCCCACGTGATGATATTGAGATATTAAGGACAGTGTCACGCCCACTTGCCGGAGAAGTAATCTTTGCACCATTGGTCGGAACCGAGATCGCGATCGTCTCGATGTCACTGGAGATTCATCATCTCCCCCACGCCTCATGCGATGTTGCAGAATATCTCCGCACCGCCGGTGCAAAGACAAACATGATCGGACTTGCACGAGGATTCGGCAAACGAATCGGGCTCCTCTCCGATGAAGAGCGTGATATTATAAACGAGCATGATCTCGTGATTTATCTCTTCGGAAACTTTGAGACCTGTATCAAACAAAAGATGCCGACATTCAGACGTGGCATTCATATCCCGATCATCGTTACCGGGGGGCCTTCAACCGACTCATTAAAGAAGTTGATCGATCCCCCGGTCGCGGGTTATGTTGGTGGGTTTGGCAGGTTCATGCATCGGACCAAGGAAGCTCCTGAGATCGCCAAACTTGATGAGATCGTATCAGAAGTCTCCCGGGTTCTTGATGGGAGACGATCAGAGATCGCCAAAGATCCTCTAAGCATATCTCCTGCACGGCTCATGGATGTCATTCTTGAGCAATTACCAGACATTCATGATGTTACATCTCCTGTCCCGGTTGTTGTCCAGATGGACGGGGTAAGGGTAAAACTTCCCTATGATCCCTTTGCAGCACAACTGAAAGAGGTGGAAGTAGAGAAAGGCGTAGCAGTAGGAACGATCTGTGACATAAGACCCTCAAGGATGCGTGACTATATTCTGGTCAAGGTAAAGCCATTTTCAGACACCGGGATGATGGTCTGATCCTGATGTATCCGGATTTTTTTGTAGTAGGCCATATCTTGCCAAGGCAGATGATGCCATGAAAGAGATCCGTGTTCTGTACGTGGATGATGACCAGTCCTTTCTTGAGATCGTAAAAGTGATTCTAGAGAAAGATGGTGAGTTCTCAGTCACTCTTACTCAGAAGGGAGATGAGGCACTCAATCTTCTGGTTGAAGGTGATTACGATATTGTCCTCTCTGATTGCCGGATGATCAGAATGGACGGGGTCACGTTGAGAGAGAAGGCAAGAGAGTTACATCCGGCAATGCCGTTCATCTTCTTCACCGGGAAACAGAAGGAAGAAGGGATATCAAAGTTACTTAACGATGGCTTAACCTGGTACCTACAGAAAGGTGGGGACCCTGCCGTGCTTTTTGAGAGGCTTGCTGATCAGATCCGTACCTGTGTAAGGGAAGACGTCCTACCTTGTTAGGCATACCCCACAGAGAGTATCGCCTGTATATTTTCCAGCCCGATGATCTCACATTCTATTCTGTTCCTTCTCAAACTACAAAATAGCACTTGGATATTGTTGTTGCAACCGGTTGCAACAATCAGAAAGGCTTTTTTGCGATTAATCTCTTCAATCTGTAGCCATCGTACCAGGGTGTCCGGACTGGTCTGAACCAGGAAGAACTTACGGAACCGGGTTAGATCAAGTACATTCGCGAGAATTATTTCCTAAAATGATCTTTGCGAGAGATAATACTCCAAAACCGATTTCAAATCAAAAAGGATGGGTATCCTATTCCGTTCTTATATGGTATTTCATCCAACACAATGATGTCACAGGACACATGTGATCAGGGTGTCATCTGAATCAGTCATCATCTCCTCCTACATTGATGCTGTCCCCGATGACTCCCATACCGCACTGTTTCCCGGTGCTTACTGATAATCCGGTTTAGGTGAGAAAAATATGAGTTGTATTGCATTTGACTGTGATTACGATAGCTCCCTGCTGACCGGAACTCCACATCCCATCAAACAGAAGACCATACCAGAAAATAGAGACCTTTCAGATCTGGTTGGATCAAATGAGATGTTTCTCAGTCATCTAGAAGCGATTCATTATCTCGGATTCCCGGGATGGTAACAACCATCCGACACTCCTACATTCTGACGTTTATCGCACTCTTGTTTGAATTGATCTATTTTCTATCATCAGGAACCATCCCATGATTATGATAATGATGGAGATCAGGTGTGTGCTGGTGATCATGCGTCACTTTTTCATGCTGATGAAGATGTGAATGCTCCCCCTGAACTGAACTCTGATGAGAGTGTGTATGATGCTCATCATCGTGCCGGTGTCGGTGATCGTGACTAACCTGAAAATGAGAGTGGAGATGCTGATGGTGCTCTGTTGCGATCAGGTACACACCGATGATCATGAAGGGAAGACTCAAAAATACCTGGTAACCGGGAATTTCTCCAAGAAATAACCATGAAACCCCCGCACCGATGAACGGTCCCATAGCAAAGAGTGACCCGGTTCTAACAGCCCCAAGTGCTCTGAGTGACCTGATAAAAAAGACCAGTGAGAGGCCGTATCCAACAAATCCGGTTATCATGATGAACAGAAGGCCTTCAGGTGAGGGTAGAGGTTCACCGAGGTATATCCCCAGAATGATGCCAAAAATACCCGCACACATACCTTTGATGATTACAATAGAATCAGGATCTTTCCCTGAAAGACTTCGGGTAACATTGTTGTCAATGCCCCAGCAGAAGCATGCCCCAAGGATAAGCAGTGCTCCGGCTGATATCCCAAAGGTGCCGGCAGGATCTACTGAGAGAATGAGTCCGCCGATCACAACAGAAGCCATGGCCCCTCCAGCCCTTCTACCAAGGGGTTCTGAGAAGAAGACAGTAGCAATAATTCCGGTCATCACCAGTTCTGCATTTAATAACAGTGATGCAGTCCCTGCTGAAACCATCGTCAGACCGGTCATAAGAAGAATCGGGCCCATGATGCTCCCAGCAATAACTATGACCGCAAGAAGAGGGAGTTCATTCCTTGTAACCGGTGCTTCATGATGAGTTGGTGACGGTCTGATCATTCTCATCAGGAGAAGTCCAACACCTGCACCAAGGTAGAGTATAGCGGCTAAGGTTACCGGACCGGTCTCTGCGAGCAGTATCTTTGAGACCGGGACAACGATCCCAAAAAGGACTGCGGCAGTGATCGCTTCAAGGATAGCAGGATGATCAGACCTCTGCATGGTCTGATGTTGATCGTACCCGGGGATAAATCCGTAGAATAGGAGAGAGCAGGGGGACCCTGCTATTATTTAACTAGAATATTCATTGTGTATTCTGACTCGTTGCCGGTAGCTGGCTCCCATGATCGCTTGTAGATCGCATCAAATATCTGGTTCCCTTTTGCAATACCACGAACTAGCCAATAATGCATTCCTCCCGAACCAGCAACACCTGCTTTGACCGGATTGGCAATATAGGTGTCATTCTCGATGCGTAGTCCTGAAGTCACTGTGACATTCCACATAAAACCGGTGGTAGGATTCTCTTTCAGGGAAAT
>QKDV01000076.1 GCA_003251955.1 Methanospirillum hungatei | reverse complement strand
AGTCCTCCGGTCTCGACCACAATCAGGTAACAGTCAATCTTTGCAGATTTGATATCAGACTCAACGGTGAAGAAGGTCAGTGCATAGTTCGAGGTTATGAGCACCGGTGCATCCGGCCCGGGATTACCGAATGTCCGCATACCTGGATCCACTGAAACCGGTTTTCTTGGATCGGTGTAGAGACCAAACCGCCAGATGAGCTGGGGAAGTACTGTCCAGCCTTCCAGGCTGTGCATGATAAGCAGATCTGCATACCGGGTCATCAGGATAGAGGCAGTATAAGCCTCCTGCCACCTGTTCTGATCATCACTTAGTTCCTGGCCGGTCCAGACAGCGATTGGCGTGCCGAGGATTGGGAGACCAAAGAGTGGATCCCCGTCTATGCATGCTGCCTTTCTGATTGCAGTGAATGAGTAGACTGTACCTGCAAGTCCTTCATCTCCAAATGTTCCGGGATCCAGCACGATTTCGGTGATTCCACAGGTCTGAAGGGTTTTTACAAGGGAACAAAGGAATGTGAGATCTCCCGGGGCAGCAGCCACTATCGGGCATCCATGCCTGACCGCAAGGTCAGCCATCTCTTTCCAGTTATTTCTGGTTGCTGCATAGATGAGGGGGCGTCTGCTGCCTGCAATATCAAGCCCTGACTTTATCACATCCGGGCTATGGGAACAGAGGATAAGAGGAAGATCAGTACATTCAGCAACAAGTTTTACTGTTGATCCAAACCGTTCTGCACTACCGGTTACAGACCTGACTGCTATAGCATCGAGGGAGAGGGTCCTGCCGATGTACCCATATGTGAACTCAGCAATATCGTGTACTCGTGCCTTAATCTCCTGGGCATCCATGTCGTCAGATACATCGATAGCGATCGGTGGCGGGAACTGGTATGTGAACTCATGGCGTTGAAGGACATACTTTCCCCCAATTGTGACAGTCTTCCCGGTCCCGAAGGTGATTGCCTTCACCGGTGGTGCGAGGAGTTCTGCAAGCCGGGCATATGCATCCTTATGTTTGCTGTCCAGGATTGGTGGACACCCGTCAATTACTGCCTCTCCGTTGACCACCCGGGTTGCGAATGCCATACAGTTCGGGACACCGCACTCTCCGCAATTTGTCCGTGGCAGAAGTTTGTACACATCAATCGGACTGATCTCACGAATCCCTTTCTTCTTTTCTGCCATGTTACCTCCTCATATTCTGGCATTCACCCACGAAGCTTCTGCTGCCTTTGCTGCTCCTCCGGCTATCAGCCTTGATGACACGTCCCTCATGGTTGAAACCGCAAGCGGGTGCATCATCAGGAAGAGATCCACTCCTGCAAGAAGGAGTGTCAGACTTCCGATGGTCTCCCATATCGGACCCCTGAAATCTGGGGATCCGAATTTCGGTCCGAGATCCATCCATGCCTCACGGGCAGACCAGGCATTCGTGGCTGCTGATATGGTCGGATGCTGCAGTTCGCTATCGCCCATGAGTCCTGCAGTCCGTGCCCGCTCATGGATCGTGAATGAGTATTCAAGTCCATATCCGAGTGCTACTGTTGTCAGGTCATTCAGGATTCTATCAGTTGGGAAAAACTGGTATAGACGCCTGTTGAGCTCCTTGGCACTATTTAGGTCGAGACCTGTGAAAGCCAGGATGCAGTGACCATGTTTGTCCGCTGCCTTTGCTACCGGCTCAAGAGTTTTTGCATCTGCCATATCAGATGTGACAGAGTTGAGGAGAAGCCGCTCGCCATCTGCCATCTCTGCGATCTCAATGAAGGTCTGTGCATCCTTCTTCGGGTCACCGCATCCTCCAATGATTATCGGGACATCAACTGCCTGGAGCACATCTTCAACAGTCCTTGCAGCTTCCTTTGGGCTTGAATCGGTGATCAACGGGTCGGTGCTGAGCAGGTGAACCGTAACCATGTCTGCCCCGTATTTTTCAACATTCATCCGTGCCCATGCAGCCGGATCGTCAATTACTTCCGTGAGATGACTCTTCAATGCCCGTGGCATTGGAAACGGCGTATCAAATACATCCATCGCAATGACCGGTGGATGAACATGCTTCACCCCGGGATCGGTGAATGGGGGTGACCGTGCTCCACCTACTGTCACTGTTTTTCCCCTGCTTCCACCTTCGCCTTTTGTTGCTCCGAGTGTGACCTCACGAATACGGGCTGGGTATGTTTCAGGTACTGGTGTGAACGATTCCTGTAGGAGTTCTGTTGGCCATCGGGATCGATCAATGCCAGAAGCTGATACTGGAGCAGGCTGGGTTCCGGCAAACGGGAGACCCAGTATACAGACTGGTGCTCCTCCAACCGGGATTGTGAGCTCGAGTTCTGCAAGATCCAGCTCTACATTTTCTAGAATTATCTCCCGTCCGGAAAGGAGTTCTGCAATCCCCGGTCCAAGAAGCCGAAGCAGTCCTGAAAGATCAGGCTCATCTGCCATTACTTCTTCCCTCCTTTTTTCTCTTTGTCAATCGGCCTGATGATAACCTTTTCAGCAAAAATCTTTGCGTTTTTCAGGATTATCGTCACCCCTCCGGTCGTAATTGGTAACTCTCCAGCGACAAACACTGGCGACTGTCCTCTATGAGTGTATGATGACCCTTGTTCCTGCCCTGAAGGCTCATCATCTTTATCTAAATTATCTGTATGAGAAGGCCATTTCTCTACAACCGGATGGCCTGTTTTTTTAAGAAAATCTTCCAATGACTGGACATCCGTTGCATCTGCTTCGGTGGCGATCTTTTCAGCGATATCTTTAGGAATGAACCCGGTTAGACTATCCTTGATCTCCTTTGGCATCCAGACAATAGTGTTCCACCCACCATCAGCCCGGAGGAACTTCCTGGATCGCATGTACTCGAGTGAGATTCCATGAAATCCCTCAATCTGCCTGCCTCCGGCAGTTGAATCAGCGAGGGTTGAGAAAGGCAGACCGTTCACGGTTGGTCCGGGAAACCTGCGGTGAACAATTCCGAATCCTTCTACCTCTGGGATATAGAATGCAATAGCCTCAAAGCAGCCACATGATGTATGTGGGTAACCAAAAGCAGAGTAGAGGTAAACCCGGTTAACCTCGCCCATTGATCGTTTCTTAGCGTGATCGTTTATGCCGGAGTATTCACCCTTTTCCTGATCTACACAGTTCTCTTTCGCGATTGGGAAAATCGGTCCTTCAGGGTCCATCCGGGCTGCCGCCCGGCCATCAAACCAGCTGATCGCTCCGCAGTTTGCATACCGTTCCGGGGTGATGACACAGATATGGGTAGGAGCAAAGGACTGACAGAGAGCACACCCATAAAATGTTTCTACCTCTTCATCAGAGAGCCCCCGTGCACGAGCATCTCTTGCCTCGTACCGCTCCCGTGCCATCGTATAGAGATTCTCAAAATTTTCACCACCGGTCAGGAAGGTGATCTGGATCTTCTCGATGAGTGCCAGTTCGCTCCGGTACAGACGTTCTAATGCCTTGCCGATATAGATGAAACTGTCCAGTCCTTTTGCAAAGGATTTCTTTCCGATTCTGATCCAGATGTCATACCTCTGGTTAAGATGCATGACTCCCTGGATGTAGTTCATGTACTCATGAATCCGTCGTTCAAGAACTCCTTCGAGATCCTCTTCCAGCCTGGACCCTGCTACCTCGACCAGAATACCTAATCTTACATGAGAACCCTGTGGGATATCCCTGATATCAGGTCCGATAACAGATATCTTCCCGTCCTCTATTTCATCAGAACTTTTAACCAGCACTATTTCGAACTTCTTGTCGACCTTCGGTCCCCCGAGTTCGACCTGCATATCCTCTTTTCTGATCCTCTCTCCTTCAAAGATCAGGCCAACCTCTACCGGAATATCCTCAAACATGCTCCTCCTCTCCAAGCAGAGTAATTACTCCTTGCAGTTGTTCTTTCCATGGTTCTGCTGTCAAATTCCCAAATGACCAGGAAGCATGTGGCTGGTACTTCCGGTCCAGAGTGATGGTTTTTAGATTGGGTGCAGAATTTTTAAGACCCGAAAGAATTGTCCAGCAGAATGAATAGGGAATACCGGCCAACATCACCAGGTCGTACTGACCAATGCTGTCGTACCCTTTCCATTCTGGATCCCGGAGCCGGTCGGCTGCCTCCATTCCTCCCATAACTGCGGTAATTTTTATCCCACGCCTGATAAGTTCCTTCACTGCAGGGGATGTGCCTATAACCGGAATATCTTTCATCCGGGATACTGCCTCGATGAAATCGGCCAGTATTTCACCATCGGGATCTGCTGTAACCTCATGTCCGACGATGAAGACCGGACGTTTTGCCCGCCTGAGCAGTGCTCCGAGAACATCGGGTTTCCTGATAACCGAT
>QKDV01000246.1 GCA_003251955.1 Methanospirillum hungatei | reverse complement strand
CTGCTTCCCGTTGTTTATCATCAGGGTTTAGGATCCATCCGTGTTCCTTTGCATATTCTTCTGCCCAGATTCTCACTGCATCTTCCTGCTCTTCACTCATGATATCTCTTCTATTCAGTCTGAACTGACTTCAATGTGATGGCCAGAAGGAAATCTTATCCTCCAAAATCCGGGATGATCCTCTCAAGGACACGGCGGTACGCGGTCATCACATCGCCTTTCTCAAACCTGTACACGTCCTTGTCAAATGACTCACCAGTCTTTTTGTCCCACAGTCTCATGGAATCCATGCTGATCTCATCACCAAGGAGGATGACGCCCTTTGCTTTTCCGAACTCAAGCTTGAAGTCGACCAGCCTAATTCCGTACTCATCAAAAAACCTGGAGAGGATCTCGTTAATTCGGAGAGCTGCCTTTTTCACAGTCGTAAGTTCGTCCGGGTTCAGAATTCCTAGCGCGTAGATGATCTCATCATTGATCATCGGATCGCCACGTTCATCATCTTTATAGTCAATAGCAACAACCGGTGGATTCAGAATTGTTCCATCTTTTATGGGATACTTTTTCACCATCGAACCAGCAGCAACATTCCTGACAATAACCTCTAACGGGATCATCTGGAGTTTCTTCACGATCATGGTGTCCGGATCAGGCCTGCTGATGAAATGGGTCTGAACGCCGTTCTCCTCCAGAAGGCGCATGAAGAACTCTGATGCAGTTGCATTGAACCGCCCTTTGTTCTCAAACTGGTCGTGTTTGACACCGTTGAAAGCGGTCATGTCATTGCGGAAGACCACCTTCAGTTCATCCGGATTTTCAGTCCGGTACACTGATTTGGCCTTTCCCTTATACAGGGGGGTCTCCATGCTCATAGCATACCTCTCTCATTAATTCTGTTCTCCAGACTCAAGATAAGATCCCTGAGCCCGGGTGGGTACCACCCCTTTCGAATGTATTTCGAATAAATACAGAGTCGTTCACGCAACCTGTATCCGTCGGTTAGGACTCTGAGTTCCTCGATACCCGGCCATGGATGCTCGGGATTCACATAATCAGGGGTTACTGGTGAGACACCTCCTAGATCAGTAACACCGAACATGAGCAGTGAGCGTGAATCGGCGAGGTTCGGAGGAATCTGGATCGAGATATCGTCAGGAAGAATCTCGTCAGCCAAGGTTATCGTATCCTGCATGATCTGCGTGGTTGCACCCGGATATGCTGCCATGTCTGTTCCAGGCTTTGGGCAAAAGTTCTGGATGATGATCTCCTGGATGTGACCATACCTGCGATGGAGGTCACTGATAACCTGAAGTGAATCTATCCTATCTTCACGACTCTCTCCGATCCCTATCAGAAGGCCAGTGGTGAAAGGAATCTTCAATCGGCCTGCCTCTTCGATCATTGAGATCCTGACTTCAGGAGCCTTACCAGGAGATCCCCTATGTGCAGGAATATCAGCCGTTGTCTCAAGCATCAGGCCCATACTGGCATTCAGTGGTTTAAGGTGCTCCATCTCTTCACTGGTGAGTATACCTGCATTAGTATGAGGGAGCATCCCGTGTGTGATCGCACGCGCTGACATAGCCTCACAGTACTCGAGGATCGTGGAGTGCCCAAGAGTTTTCAGGTATGGAAGAAATCCCGGGACCTGTTCAGGTCTCTCGCCAAAGGTGAAGAGCGCCTCTGTACATCCGAACTTCTCTCCCTTAATCAGGATCTCCTCAACGTCATGCGATCCTGTCAGACATCCCTCACCAGGCGGCTGTCTGAATGTACAGTATCCACAGTGATTCTGACAGACAAATGTCAGGGGAAGGAAGACGTTACGTGAAAAGGTAATGACCTTCTCTTCTCCATGAATGGTTTTTGACCGGTGGCTCATTGAAGGACTGATCTCTGTTGGCATAACTGGAAAGTTCAATTTAACTATTGCAGTAATGGGTAATCAACCGGTCTTTGATCAGAGCAAACTTCGGTTCCTTTAACCTGTACTCCGGCTAACCATGTATCAGAGGCCCCGACGCCCAGTGATACAATGAGAGTTCCGGTAGTCATCCCGTTTAAACCGAAGAATCCGAAGACACGCCTCTCATGCATTCTCAACGATGAGGAGCGTGAGATATTTGCCCTGGCGATGCTTCGCGATGTAATTAATGCGATAAGGAGTGCCGGGTGTGATCCACTGATCCTCTCTACAGCCCCGTTTACTCTGCCTGATGGTGAGGAGGCTAACGTAGAGATCCTGGATCAAGGTCTGAACGAGGCACTTGACATCTTCTGCATTGCAAACACCGGTCCGCTCGCAATAATTATGGCTGACCTTGCACTTGCAGACCGTTCCTCCATTATCGCTCTGATGACGTCTGGCTCTGATATGGCGATCGTCCCAGGCAGAGGTGGCGGGACCAATGCGGTATACATCAGGTACGCAGACAAGTTCAGAGCTCAGTACTATGGGACCAGTTATCTCAAGCATGTCAGGTTTGCCACTGACGCCGGTCTTTCCTGCTCGGTTATCGATTCGTTCAGACTGTACTGTGATGTTGATGAGCAGGAGGATCTAGTAGAGGTACTTCTCCATACCTCCGGCAATGCAAAAAAATATCTCCAATCATTAGGGTTTAGGATAGAATCCCGCAAGAGCAGGATTGGAGTCTCCCGCAATTAATTTAAAGAAAAAATTGCAGATTCACAATACCCTTTTTATTCCTGTATCTGACGTGGCACTGGAATGTGAATCCCTGTCTTCTCATTATATTCGGTGTAGATTGAAAAGCCTGCAAACTCGGTGATAACTGCTTCTATTACAATATATACTGTGGTTCCTTTCCTTATGCACCCGGAAAGGGCAGATTCTCCCCGACCTGCTGACGCATGCAGATGAAGCGCCGGTCCGTCAGGTCCTTCCCTGATCATAGCAATTCCGACCAGTTCATGTGCTTCATCCAGTGACTGCCATACCAGGTCTGGAGGAAGGTTCGTCTGTTTAGGCCCGGTTACGAGTTCGCCTTCCGATAAAGCACCGATGAGATGAATCATTCCTGATCGTATCTGATGATCCCTGATAAAGGAGTCCAGACCTGACAGCAGGTCTTCGCCATGATCAAACCTGATGTAAAAGAGTCTTCCCTGTGTGCCTGAAGCGTATTGCATATTATATAATCTCTTGAATGGTTTCTGTATCCTGTTCTTGAAAACTATGAGGATCAGGGCATCTGCCCGGCTGTCTCTGCAATCTTTTCTTTGACCAGGTCATACTTGGCGAGTGTGGTCTCAAAGAGTTTGTCAAAAACAGCCGGAAGGTCTCTTTCAAAAATCTTTACCCCTTCTTCGGTTATTCCTCCCGGGGTAGCGACTTGTCTGATCAGATCTTCAGGGTCTGCTCCCTCCTGTAACATCAGTGCAGTACCGAATGCGGTGGTGACGACCATATCCAGGCACTCTTCCGGAGAGAGTGAACAATGGCGTGAACCAGCCAATGCAAACTCAAGAAAGATACGTGAGAGGAGTGCCGGTGCACAACTCATGAGATCACCGGCAGGTTCAAAGAGCGTCTCATCTATTGGTTTTACAGTACTTATCGTGGAGAAGAGATCTTCAACATACCTGGCACTTTCAGGATCAACAGACTCATGGTGATAACAGAGTGAGATCCCTTCGCCAATTGTTGAACAGATTGAAGGAAGTATTCTTGTGATCTTTCCTGGGTGAAAGCGGGCTATCAGATCAGTTCCGACACAGGCAGCAAGTGAGACAATATGGATTTTATCATTCCTGATATCACTGATCTCCCTGAGAACCCCAGTAACCTCAAGTGGTTTTACTCCGATGATGATCAAATCTGCAACTTCTGCAACTTCGGGGTTTCCTTTAAAGACCCTGACATCAGGGTATCTCTCTAAAAGTGGGTCTACTTTCTCCCTGGTCCTGGTACTGATGATAATATCTTCAGGATTTACTGCAGAGGTCTGTAAAAAACCCTCTACAAGCATCCTGTTCATCTGTCCATATCCGATAAACCCGATCTTCTTCATTCATATCTGGTTGATTCTGTTGGTTTATCAGACCTGATGCGGGATCACTAGTATGACCGATGAGGAGGACATGATTTACCGTTTGTTTCCTTCATCTGTTGATAAGGTTTCTCTTCAGGAAATCTTTCATTCTGCAGGCGACTGTAAAATATTCGGGATAATCAGTGAAATTACAGAAAATGTTTATGATGACCTGCTCGCATACCTACATGCATGATATGGAAACGTGACTGGGGGTTGACCTACCGGGTTTTCATCACCTGGTCTCTGCTCCTCCTGGTCTACCTTGTATTCATCGGCATCCTCTGGGCCCTTCACTTGAGTATCGGATTTATCATCCTCATCTCGGTGGTTATGGGTCTTGCCCAGTACTTCTTCTCTGACAAACTGGTACTGATGTCCACCGGTGCTCGTATTATAGAAGAAGATGAAGAGCCCGGCCTTCACAGGATGATTGAGAAACTCTGTACTGAAGCAGGCCTTCCAAAACCGAGAGTTGCCGTAATGCAGTCACCAATTCCGAATGCATTTGCCACCGGCAGAAGTCCGACCCATGCGGTTGTTGCCGTGACCGACTCGATCATGAGAACCCTGAATCAGCAGGAACTCGAAGCGGTTTTAGCCCATGAACTCTCACACATCAAGAACCGTGATATCCTCACGATGACACTTGCATCCTTTGTTGCCATGATCGCCTCGATGATCATGCAGAACTTTCTCTTTGCCTCGATCTTTGATCGTCGCGAGGGAGGAGCAGGGGCTTGGATCATTGCCGGTATTGTAGCCGCAGTTGTCTGGGTGGTTGCAACACTTCTGATGATGGCCCTCTCACGATATCGTGAGTTTGCTGCAGATCGTGGCAGTGCTTATATAACCAATAATCCAGAAGCACTCATCTCGGCACTAACCAAGATCAGTGGGCGGATGGAATACATTCCGGCCGATGCTAAGGTTGCAGCAGAAGGTGCAAACGCCTTTTACATAATTCCTGCAATTTCAGGAAAGACCCTGGCAAGCCTCTTTTCCACTCACCCCTCACTTGAAAAGCGTATCGAAAACCTGCGTAAAGTTGAAACCGAACTTAGAGGATATTAATCCGCCTTACGGCGGTTTAATTCCTAATTAATTATTCTTTTTATTGTCTTCTTGGAGATCTCCGGTACGCAAGTCCCTGAAAAACCGCGATCTTTTGACGCTCCTGATCATACACTTCCACAATATAGGATCCGAGCTTTGGATTTGATGAAAATTCTTTTGCTTCTGCGATCAGGGTACCTGATGAGGCGGCCTTCATATATGTGATATTTGTGTTTATTGCAACTGCTGGGATCCCGCTAGTATTGCTGGCAACCGCAAAGGCAACATCAGCAAGGGAGAAGATTACTCCTCCATGGACGGTTCCATGACTGTTGAGATGTTTATCGGTAATATCAAGTTGAAGGGTTGCCTCTCCAGGTGAAGAGGTTACAAGTTTGATACCGAGTTCTTTAGAAAAAGGATCAGCGTTTAGGAATGTTGTTGCATCATCCATATTTACAGATCTGCAGTCGCCTTGTATTGCTTTGCCGGAATGAGTCAATACTCCCTGTCATTGGATCGGAGAATAGTCTGCCTCCTCACCTTTCATTACGATGATAGTGATGTCGTCGAACTGCTCCTGTCCATCAGAATATTCAATTACAGCTCTGATGATGGCATCACGGATCTCTTCTGCAGGTAAATGACGGTGTTGCTTTACAACCGATTCAAGCCTCTCTACGCCAAACTCCTCATTATTGCGGTTTACTGATTCTGTAACCCCGTCAGTATACATAATCAGGATATCACCCGGATTGATGGTTGTAACCTGCTGTGAATACTCAACATCATCCATAATACCTAGTGCAGGCCCGGTTGTGATGAGTTCTTCATAGGAGATGTCATCCCTGAAGACGAGCGGATGGTTGTGCCCGGCATTGACATAGGTGAATGTTCGTGTCTGTGGATTCAACACACCAAAGAAGAGGGTTACGAACATTCCGGACCTCGCATCAGCACAGATCATCGTATTGGTTTCTGATATCACACTGACCGCTGATTTGTGCCAGGTGGCATTGGCACGGGTTATTGTTCGTGAGAGTGCCATGAACAGGGCTGCAGGCACTCCTTTCCCGGAAACATCAGCGATAAGGATACCCACCTTATCCTGTGAGACCGGGATGATAACATCATAAAAGTCTCCTCCTACCTCCCGGGCGGGAAGGCTCACTGGTGAAATCTGGTAACCCTGGATCGGCGGAATTGTATCCGGTAGAAAACTGAGTTGTATGTCACGTGCGATAGAAAGTTCAGCCTGTTTCCGTTGGAGATCCGTTCTGATCCGGTCACGCTCATTCACAGTCTCTCGCTCCTGGATCAGGTTCATATAAATAAATGAGAAAATTCCGATTCCAACCATGTTGGCAATTGTCATCGGAATGACAACCTGGGAAACCAACGCAGCCGCCTGGTCAAATGGCCTTCCAAGCAGGAGTACGAGGCCCATATGGATCAGCTCCATACATCCGGTTATGAGAATGGCACCCTTTACTCCAATGAACCGCTTTTTATTCAGAATATAAATGGTTCCGCCCAGCAGACCGGCAATGATTGCAGCAAGTGTGCATGCGACCTGTGAGATTCCCCCTGTGATGAAATACCGGTATAATCCGCCGATGAGACCAGCCCCGAGGCCGACCACCGGCCCGCAGGTAAGGCCTGCTGCCATGGGTCCAAGATCTCTTATGTTGATCTGAGCACCAAAGACGTATATTCCACTTTCAGTCCCATAAATTGATACAATCCCAAAGAGAACAATCATCAGGATCGAACTCTTCCAGGTTAGAGATCTGTTCTGGAAATCGATGAAAAAGCGTGATCTCATGATCAAGTAGGTGATGACAATGATCACGCATACCATCTGCAGGAGAACAATGCAGGTTCTGATATTTCCTATAATGAGTTCGAAGAATGTGGTCATTTGTTCCCTTGTGATCTGGATATCAGTTCATTCTTTATGAATGGATTGAACACCTGATTTAATAAAAAAAGTCTACCCGTGGGGATTTATCCTGATCAGTATTGATCCTGCTGTATTGACAAAATTTAATTTTCTTCATTCTATTTCATTCTTCATGAAATACCAAATAAGCGAAAGACTCAATAATTCCTGCGGTAAAGAAAACGTATGAAAATATATCAATATCTTTTTCTGATAATATTGGTATCAGCAGTCCTGGTCTCCGGATGTATCCAGGGTTCGGAGACAGAATCTGATTCAATCAGTGGCGACAATCAGTCAAATCAGTCACTAGTGGTTTCAGTCCAGTCTGCGATTAATGGATCAACCCTTCCAACCAGGTACACCTGTATGGGACCCGGACAGGTGCCATCGATATTCTGGAAAAATGCTCCTCCTACGGCAAAATCAATGCTCCTCATTATGGAAGATCCTGATGCCCCGGATAAGGTTTTTACACACTGGATTGTCTATAATCTCAATCCCGGGGACGAAGCAATTCCACCCAATCAGGTTCCTGCGGCAGATCGGGCTGGGTCCGGGTATCAGGGGATAAACACAATTGGGACAAAAGGATACTACCCTCCCTGTCCTCCATCTGGAAGTGTCCATCGGTACATCTTTACACTCTATGCCTTGGATACTGAGATAAATCCTGACCCTGCTGACAGGACCCATATAGAAGAAGCCATGGAAGGGCATGTTCTGGCAAAAGCAAGAAGTGTCACATTCTTTGGATGATAATCCCCTATCTCTCTAAAAACGACATAATTTTCTTCAGATTTGAAAAATTCAAATTTCGTTTTTATTATAATATCCTTTCACTGTGGCTATACACAATCCTGCAATAAATGCTGCAGCGATTCCGATTGGAACCGCAATAACTGCCATTAGACAAGTTACGAGCGGGTCATCAGTTTTTAGTCCGTGTCGAATCAGTTCTATCGAAACTGCAAGCAGTAGGGCGCCAAATACCCCTCCCGGAATTGCGGCAAGAGTTGCGGGGCTTGTAAGAAATACCGAGCCACAGATGAGAATAATACCACCTAATATCATTGCAAATCCTGTTCGTGCTCCGAAACGGTAATGTGCAGCAACACCGCCAGCTCCATGGCACATAGGAAAACCCCCTAATACAGAACTAGAGAAGGTCATCGCACCGATGGTAAGACTCAGTTTGTCAGGAGTGATTCTTCGTTGAAAGAGTTCGGTTGAAAGAAGTGATGTTGCGAAAATGGCATTCGCTAATGTGAGTGGGATCTGGGGAAGGACCAGGTTCAATGTGGCATCAGCAAATTCCCTGTATCCCGGAGTAGTGATGATAGGAAGAACAGGCAGCCCTGCAGTTGGAATTCCTGATGTTATCAGGACTACCATGATACCTATGCCAAGGATAACAAGCGCCGATAAGTCTGGCAATTTTAGCAGCCTGTTTCCGAGCATAAACAGAAGAAGGATAGCCAGGCAAAAGAGAAAAACAGGGAGATCCTTCAAACCGAATTCTATGATTGCGCTCCTGAGCAGTATCAATCCGAGAGCAAGTTGAATCCCCCTGGTGACCGAACCTGGTATTCGTTTTGCTATCTGTTGCATCTTTCCACTCAGACCCAACAGAAAGAAGAGAACACCCAAAATGATTCCTGCAGCAGCAATCTCTCCGGTTGTGACACCTCCGGCAATGACAACTGCTGCAACCGCCTTTAGTGGCTCAACCGGTATAGGGCTCCGGTAAACAATACCAGTGATGATGTACCATATCCCGCAGAGGAGAAGCATCAAGGAGAGAGACATGCCTGTAGCAAGTGAAACTGCAAAAAAGAGGGGAAGTATTGTTCCAAAATTCCCAACAGAACCTGCAATATCACCAGGTTTTATCGTGGTAATACCTGCCTTACCATGATCTGCAGGTCTCATGTTCATCAAGTGGCATAACATGGACTGATGGTGCTTTGAATGAGAGAATTATCTCCTGCCCCTCCTTGAGATTCATCTCCTTTACCGACTGCCATGTGACCTGTACAGCTAGTGTTATCTCTCCACAGGTTGTCATCACATGACAGATTATTCCAAATGGTTTGATCCCTGTAATCTTACCATATAGGACATTTCGTGCACTCATCTTCCCATCTGGTTCATTATACAAAGTGATGTCTTCAGGTCTTATCGCAACGGACACCATTTCTTTATCTGCAGTTCCAAGAGCATGAATGACAGTTCCTGATACATCTATAGATAATATACCGTCTTCGATCCCGATAACCCTACCCTGAAGAATGTTAGAGATACCGATAAACCGTGCAACTTTTGCAGAGCATGGATGTGAAAAGACATCAATAGTCTCCCCTGTCTGAATAAACCTGCCCTCCATCATTACAGCAATCCGATCTGCAAGACGCTGCCCCTGGAAGAGGTCATGGGAAGACATGATTACAGTGGTTCCTGACTTCCTATTATATAGCCTTATCAGATCCTCAATTCTGGCTGTGGAGACCGGGTCGAGGTTAGCGGTAGGCTCGTCAAGGAGCAGGAGATCCGGTTCAGTAACCATCACCCTGGCAAGAGAGACTCTCTGCATCTCTCCTCCAGATAGGGTTCCGGCTTTACGATTCTCGTATCCTTCAAGCCCAATCTCTTTTAGTTTTTCTAGCACCCTCCGTTTTATCTCGTCTTTTGAGATCCTTCGGTATTTGAGGCCTATAGCGATATTCTCAAAAACAGTCTCATGGAATGATGCCGGTATCTGAAAGACCATTCCCATCCGTCTCCGTAGGGATGTTGCCTGATCCCCACTACCGTGTAGGGAGATTCCGTCAAAGAAGATAGACCCTTCTGTCGGGGTATCAAGCATGTTGATCAGTCTGAGCAGGGTTGTCTTTCCCTGACCCGAAGGCCCGATTATTGTAAAAATTTCCCCTTTCCTGATCTCTCCACTCACTCCGGTAAGAATCGTCCTCTCCCCGAATTTTCGTGAAACTTGTTCAAGTCTGATCATGCTTCACCGCTGCTGCAAGGCTCCAAGAAACAGGTTAATCACAAGTGCAATACCTAGAAGGATAATTCCAAGAGCAAGTGAGAGTTCAAAATTACCCATTGATGTCTGGAGGGAGATGGCTGTTGTAAGAACTCTTGTGTGCCCTCTGATATTCCCTCCTATCATGATCGCTGCCCCTACTTCGGATATTGCACGTGAAAAGCCGATAACAACAGCAGCCATGATCGTGAACCGTGCCTCCCTGATATGACTTATCAGAAACTGCATCCGCGTGGCCCCTAGTGATCTTATTGTATCAGTGATGGTTGGTGGTATTGCCTGTAGGGCAGCAATTGTAAGCCCGGTCATAATGGGAATGATGAGGATCGTCTGACCGAATATCATCCCGTTTGGTGTGAAAAGGAATCCGAGATATCCAAGTGGTCCTGTGCGCGAGAGGAGCATATAACAGACCAGCCCTACAATCACCGTTGGTAGAGCGTAGAGTGTCTGAATTATGTTAATAAGGGTCTTTTTCCCTCTAAAATTTCTAAACGTGATTGCAGTTCCAAGAGGGAGAGAAATAACTGTACTGATGAGCACTGAAGAGAAAGTTACTTGGAGTGTACGTGACGTAATCTCCCAAACATCACTATTCCCTGTGGTAATCAGGGAGAATGCGGTGACAAATATAGAAACGATGTCATCCATCTGTCTTTACGAAAAGAAAGGTATCCCAAGGTAGAGATTACTCTACCGGAGCTGAGATCTCTTCTTCGGTGACGTTCAGGGTTGCTGCGTCACCTTTTGCAGGGATAAAGAGAGTCTTCCCATCCTTTGTAAAATCAGTGAAGAATTGCTGGGTATCATCACTGATCATGAAATTGGTCCACTTCTTTCCAGCATCAACATTGATTCCAACATCCGGGAACTTATCTGGATTGACCCTTATGACCGCGTATACGTTCAGAAGATCTGTACCATCTGTGACGTATGGCTGTAATTCGGTCATATCTTCTTCAACCGTATTCCAGGTTGCCGAGTCAGCAAGGGTGTAGGCATTCTTTTCGTTTGCCATGTTGAGCACCTGTGTCATACCTGTTCCTGCAGAGTAATACCAGGGTTCTGCAGAGGTGTTCACATCAGAGTCGTAGTTAAGGCCTGCTGCCTTCCAGAGAAGTTTCTCGCGGGAGTGTGTTCCTGAACCATCTCCACGTGAAATGAAAGATACTGTGTTGTCGGTCTTTGCCGCGTCAGAAATTGCCTTGAATGCTTCTGAAGCAGTCATCCCTTTGATGTTTGCCGGGTCATCCTTTGGTCCTACAACCATGAAGTAGTTTGATGCAAAGACCCGCCGGTCAAGTCCGTATCCTTCGTCAATGAACTTGTCTTCTGCTGCACGGTCGTGCACCATTACAAGGTCAACATCGCCGCTCCTTCCGTATCCAAGTGCCTGTCCGGTTCCTACCGCGACCCATTCAACAGTGATGTTGTTCTCATCCTTGAATTTCTGTGAGAGTTCGTCAAGTGCACCTGTTGCATCAAGACTGGTTGTTGTTCCGATTAAAAGGCGGTCAGCGGAGTGGTCTCCGGTGAGATCCTTGACCTTTTCTGCTGATACTGCAGAGCTACATAAGAGCAGTGCAGCGATGAACAGTAAGGTTACCATCAATGCTCGTCTCATCATACATCTATACGTTCCTCCGTTCTATAATATATTTCTGATTAATTTCGGTGGAACCGGAAATTTGGATTGGCATGTGCTATTTCATTTGTTATTTCAATTGGTTAATGGATGCTGGATAAAATCAGAAAAACTAAAAATTGAAGTTAGATTATTCAGAATTGATGAAAGATCTGATGGTTGCGTCAAGAACTGCTTTTGTGTATGGTTTCATGAGAACACCAGTAAACCCGAAATCCCTGAATTGAGCTACGGCTGGATCATTCGCATCGCCACTTGACACAAGTGCGGTAACGCCAGGGTCCATTTCATGTAAGGCAGAAATTACCTCCCTGCCCCCCAGACCGCCTGGAATAGAGAGGTCTAATATAACAACATCAAAGCGTGCCCCCTGATTCAGAGCAAGCCGGTATGTTTCAATTGTATCTTCTCCTTTGCTTGTGATGACTGCATCATAGCCGAGTTTTTTTAATAATATTGAGGTTATCTCACAGATGGCAGGCTCGTCATCAAGGAGAAGAATTCGATGAGTCATGAAAGATGTGCTGGTATGTATGAGCATACCCCCATATCTCATTTGTGAATATGGTATCCCTGTTGAACAAGATCAGGCAGTGATATTCATATCAGAATCATGTAAAATTCTATAGGATCTGTGTGTATATTCATCTCTTTCTAACAGACTCATGCAATCTCTCTTGTAATTATTGTCGTGGGAAGATCTTCGATACTCCTGAACTTGAACGTGATGAGATCTCGATAGATGCGGATATCCCGGTTGATGTCACCTATGACCTATCAGATCTTTACTCATTTCTCTCCCGGGATCCTGAGGTTGTTGTCACCTTTATCGGTGGAGAACCCACCCTTCGTCGCGATCTTATCATCAGGATTATGGGGGATCTCCCAAACACCCGTTTCATGATCCAGACGAACGGACTTCTTCTTCACAGACTCCCTTCTGAAATAGTCAATAGGTTTGAGACGATCCTGATTTCTATCGATGGTAATGAAGAGACAACCGATTCTGGCCGTGGTTCTGGTACGTATCAAAGAGTGATGATCAACATTCAGCATATTCTTGCGAATGGATTTGTGGGTGAGATAATCGCGAGGATGACGGTTCACGAGCAGGTTGATATCCTGAGTTCAGTTCTTCATCTTTCCAGAAATTCCGGTTATTCATTCTCCTCTATTCACTGGCAGATTGATGCCAACTTCTGGAATGATTTTCAGATCCGTTCATTCAAAGAATGGGCTGAAAAATCATATCTCCCAGGCATCAGGAAGTTGGCAGAAGAATGGGTGTCACGGATGGAACATACCGGTGTAGTTGAGAAATGGTACCCTTTCATAGACCCGGTTGAGGATCTACTTCTCGGCAGAAGTTCACGGCTCAGGTGTGGATCAGGTTATGCAAATTACACCGTTCTTACAAATGGACAGATTTCACCCTGCCCGATTATGGTTGGGATGGCAGATTATTACCTAGGAACGATATCAACTTCAGATATCAGGACTCTTCCAGACATTCCAGTCCCCGGATCCTGTCAGACTTGTGACATTCGCGATCTCTGTGGGGGAAGATGCCTCTACTCTGCAATTCTTGAACCATGGCCGCCGGAAGGACGCGAACAGGTCTGCAATTCAGTCAGGGAGTTATTTAGGATATTATCAGGGTTGCTTCCCCGGATACGGTGTCTACTTGACACCGGCATTATAACCATGGAAGATTTTGCACATGAGAAATACAATGGATGCGAGATTATTCCTTGATCTCGCATACTTTTTTAAAAAAAAGTATTCTTCCGAGGCAGATCTGCCCGGTTTTAATGCTAAATAATTTGAGTTCAGAGTGTCGCAGTCTTGTTTGATGAAGTTTCAGGTGAATTTACCTGGGTTGCATTTGACGAGGTTGCGCTTGTAGACTCTGATGAGGTCTCTGATTGGTTTGCTCCATCTTCTTTCACAGTCTGTTTTGATACTGATACGGTAGTTTTTACCGTTGTTGTATCATTTGCGACTGATTTTTCTCTGGTCACAGTTACTGCAGATGTTGATGCAGAAGATGATGCATTTGATGATGAGACATTTGTGGTCTTTGGTGCTTCTTTTGCTTCTGCAGGAGAGGCCACTGTTGTCTGGTTTACCGGAGCCTTCACAGTCTGTTCTACAGTAGGGACAGAGGTGATTGCAGCGGTCTTCACCGGGGCAGTTGTTGGTGTGGAGGTAGTTTTTGACTGAACAGAGGAGTTGTCTGAGCTTGTACATCCACAGATCATGGTTGCCATAAAGAGCAATCCAAGGATTGCAATTACATAAATTACACTTGCATTATGTTTCGTAAATAAAACACCAGCCGATACATGAAGAGAGAGTGTTAGTTAAAGATACCCTCAATATTCTCTATATTCTCAATATTTCTCGTTAAGGAAAATTGGTTGAATTGGTAATAATTCACTTTTAATGAAGAAAAAGTGGGCACCTGTGAAAAGATAATCTGTATCGGTACTCTGATTTTATGCCCTCTCCGGGCAAATGATCAGATTATGGAGATATCAGTCCTTGCAAGTGGAAGCAAGGGCAATTGTGTATACATTGAGAGTGATGGGTGCGCTCTTCTTGTTGATGCTGGCCGCTCAGCCAAAGAGCTCCTTGGGACTAAAACGAAACAGGGACGACTTGGTGAATCCGGTGGTTGTGCTGATAAGGTAGAGGGAATCCTTGTCACGCATGAGCATGGAGATCACATCAAGGGTCTAGCCGCTGTTGGGAATAAACTCAAAAAACCGGTATATGGTACGGTTGGTACGATGGATGCATTTCTCAGGCAACGAACCGGTCCTGTCCGTTTCCCAGTACAGACGGTCAAACCCGGATCACAATACAAGATCGGAGACTTTCAGGTCGAGCCATTTGCAGTCTCTCATGATGCGACCGAACCGTGTGGATACCTGATCAGTGAGGGATCTACCCGGCTCTGCTATTGTACAGATACAGGGATTGTGACTGAGAGCATGATGTCGGTGATATCCCGTGCAGACGGGGTGATTCTTGAGTCAAATCACTGCCCTGATATGCTCAGGTCAGGCCCGTATCCGGAATTTCTCAAACGTCGGATTTCAGGAAATCGTGGTCATCTTTCAAACCATGATGCTGCAGCTGTACTCCGGGAACTTGGTGACTCTATCCACTTGGCAATTTTAGCACATTTGTCTGAAGAGAACAACGAGCCTTCTCTTGCCCTTTCAACTGCCCAGGAGGGGCTTTCACTCCATGCTGAATCAGTGGAGATCTTTGCTGCCTCCACTATTGATCTGAATGAGAAGGCCCCGGTAAGGAAGATGAAGGGATCGTGTCGTGAGATCTGTACTGATGAATGCTGGCGGTACAGGTTCAATCTGTGAGCGTGGCATATGAACTTTGAGACTTTTGCCAAACTATGCAAAACTATTGAAGGGGTCAGGGGCAGACTTGATACCATTAATCTTTTGAGCTCTGCATTACCGGAGCTTGATGAAAATGATCTCCCACTTTTTGTACGGCTTATTCTTGGCAAACCCTTCCCTGACTGGAGTCCGTTGAAACTTGGGATTGGTCCTAGTCTGCTCTATGAATCAGTTGCCTATGTGACTGGTAGAAACCGTGAAAAGGTCATATCAACTCTCAATTCAGTAGGTGATCTTGGCACAGCAGTAGAGGAGATGCTTGCCAGCAAATCACAGACTTCGTTCTTTTCTGAAGAATTAACCCTTGCTGAAGTATATTCTTCGCTTGAGGCGATCGCTAGGGCTGAAGGGGGCAAGTCTCAAAAGGAACGACTCCGGATCATCCAGCGGTTGTTTTCTGTTGCCACACCACTTGAAGGTCATTATATCACCGGGATTCTACTTGATGACATGAGGATAGGGGTGGGCGAGGGAAACCTCCGTGATGCGATTGCCAAGGCTTTCAATGTTGATGTTGATCTGGTTGAACATGCACAGCAGGTTCTCAATGATATGGGGGAGGTTGCAGTGCTTGCATCCAGGGGAGAAGGTGCCCTATCACAGGTGAGACTCCAGTTATTCCATCCTGTGCGGATGATGCTGGCAAGACAGGGAACCATTTCAGAGGTTATCGCAGATGCCGGGACCATAGCAGTTGAATATAAGTATGACGGGGCACGGTTTCAGTTTCATAAGCATGGAACAACAGCCCGGATGTACTCACGAAGGCTTGAAGATGTAACAGAATCCCTGCCTGATGTAGTCTCGATGCTGCTTTCTGCCACGGATCATGATCTAATCCTTGATGGGGAAGTTATTGCTATCAGTGACGGGAGGCCGATGCCCTTTCAGACAGTACTGAAACGCTTCAGGCGTAAGCACAATGTTGCTGATGCAGTGGAAGCAATTAGTCTTGTTCCCAATGTTTTTGATATCCTGTACCTTGATGGTGAGACACTTCTTGACCGGCCGTTTTTAGAACGGCGGGAGATTCTAACCCGTGTACTGCGTCAGTATGCAACTCCTCA
>QKDV01000193.1 GCA_003251955.1 Methanospirillum hungatei | reverse complement strand
GATATCCCCCAAAGCGAGAACCTCATCCCTTGTGAAGGGATCGGTGTTGTCCTGATATGATACAGTAACATCCCGGGGATTTTGGTTCTGGAGCAGGTCATGAACAGCAGGAAATTATTTGTTGGCAACCTCACGTACTCGGTAAAGGAAGGTCAGTTAAAGGCGTTATTCTCCCGCTTTGGAGAGGTTGTCAGTGTCAGGGTACTTGAGAAGAAAGGATATGGATTCGTTGAGATGGCGACCCAGGAGCAGGCCGGTGCTGCCCGAGAAGCTCTTAGTGAGACCGAGTTTGAAGGCCGGAATCTGCTAATTGATGGTGTCAGACCTCCTCTCAAGTCAAAGAAGAGCTCACATAAACCAGGGCCCGGAAACAGTTCCCATTCACGGCCCGGATCCAGACCTGCAAAACCTGGTTCAGGATACGGATACCGAGGTAAAAAACCAAATCCCTCTGGCCATGGAGGAAGATCGGGCAAACAGTCCTCATCAGCCAGACGACCATCAATGCCTCCACGAAGAAATTCCGGTTCAGGATCGCGGAGATCCTGATATAGAATAACCAGATTATTCGATTCAGCTCTGTGTTTTATCGAACTGTCTGACTACTTCAGGGAGACAGGTTACTACTCCCCTGATTCCTGAAACTGTGAGTGTCATGAGGATAGCATCCACAACCTCTTCTCTTGTTGCTCCCATCTGCTTTGCCATGGGAATGTGTGCCCGAACAGCTCCCTCATCACCAGCTGCTGCTTTCATCGCGATATATATGAGTTGTTTTGTCTTCCCGTCAAGCCCTCCTGAACCTGCAACAGCTCTTATCAGGTTGTTGAATGCCGCTGCAACCTCGGGTGCTTCCCTGTTAAATAACTCCATCGGGTTTCCATTCATAATTGGTATAGGACCTCCGGAATTATCAGGACATATCATCAGACATGCCTTTGGTAAACCTCCATCCACATCTGAAGTCTCCTACAGGTTCATCAGGAGGGCATGAGATGCACTCGGCTGTGATCTCTGGATCAATTGTACTGGCAAACCTTGGATAATCTATCATCCCAATCTGCTTGCATGGGAAAAATGGCAGTCCTTTTCGTTCACGTGCCTCCTGGGTACGACAGGTTACCATATACAGTTCAAGGGTTTGAGGATCTGGTCGGGA
This sequence comes from Methanospirillum hungatei, assembly GCA_003251955.1. Taxonomy (GTDB): domain Archaea; phylum Halobacteriota; class Methanomicrobia; order Methanomicrobiales; family Methanospirillaceae; genus Methanospirillum; species Methanospirillum hungatei_A. The sequence continues at coordinate 3,272 of QKDV01000193.1, read as the reverse complement.
TATTGTACATGAATTGATTTGTGCAAAAAGTCTTGCCCTGAGTGCCCTCTCTAGTGCATCAAGTCCCCCGTGTTTTGGCAGGTTCAGGCGTGTAGATATCCTTCGTGCTTCTATCACCGAAAATTCTTCCCAGACCTTTACATCACATGCCATTGCTGCTTCAAGCCCGTATGCCTTTTCTACTGCAAGGAACCAGAGCCCATCCATGGCAAGCCAGTTCTTTGCCGCATCAGTAAGTTCATTCTGAAGTCTGGTTATCTCATCTTTCATTTCTGATTCCTTTATCTTCAAACTGTTAAGACCCTACCTTGATCTGATGATACCTTTTGAAAGAGTTTGAACAGTGGTAATTCGACAGCAAGATATCGGTAGAACCTGATATTCTTTGTATGGGAGATGTTCCTACAGGTGATTCTGACCTGGATTTTGTACAAATACTAGAAACTCTCATCACAGTCGTACAAAAGACTGCTTTCATTGATAACCAGCCTGTGGATCTTGGTGATGGTTCTCTATTATCGGCTGCAGAAATTCATCTGATCGACATGGCAGGTAAGCATCCTCACGATACTATCTCGGCTCTTGCTGGTCGAATGGGTGTGACTAAGAGTGCTGTATCCCAGATGGTACAGAAACTGGTGGTCAAGGGATACCTTAACCGCTGCCGTGAGGAGGGCAATCGCAAAAATATCTGTCTTCATCTCACTCCCATCGGAAAAAAAGCCTTTGCATGGCATAAATCACTTCACTCCTGTGTTGATGAGCAGATTTGCTCGTATATTGCATCTATTCCTTTCAAAGAACGTCAGAATCTACTCGAACTTCTGATACGACTGAATGCCACCATCGACCATTCTATGCAGATTAGGGATGATCATATCAAAAATTTTCTCTCTACATATTCCCCTGATTCTCCTTGATTTCCTGTCGGTATCGTTTGTTACACTCAACGTTACCAATTGTAAAGCATCTAAACCATTCTTTCAATAAACTATTCTGCCGGGTTATGAGATGTATGATCTCTTTTGGATCCCGGTGGAGCTAAGATGACAAATCCCACAACTGAGTATGAATATTCTCCACTTTGTAAGGCTGACGGACCTGAAGTAATCTCAATCTTCAATCATTACATCAAGAATAGTTACGCAGCCTTTCTGGAAGAACCGGTATCTGATGGATTTTATGAATATATGTTTGGCCTACTCGGTTCGTTTCCATCTGCAGTTATCAGGAATAATGGGGCTCTTGTTGGATTTGGGATGCTCCGCCCCCATAATCCGATGCCTGCTTTTGCCCACACCGCTGAGGTGACCTACTTTATCAGTCCTTCTTATACCGGAAAAGGGATTGGAGGAGCGATGCTCTCATATCTTGAGAAGAAAGGCCGGGAGGCTGGTATCACCTGCATACTAGCGCAGATATCATCTCTGAATGAGGGGAGTATCAGATTCCATGAAAAACAAGGTTTCACTCACTGTGGAAAATTTCAGAATATCGGAAAGAAGAACGGATATTTATTTGATATCATCTGGATGCAGAAGATAATCTGAATAAGTTACATCCTCCCCTACCCATCCTGATTAATATGTTGGAAATAAACCTTTTTGCATCTCTATGTTGTCGGTCCTGTATGTGGATGATGAGCCGGGACTCCTTGATATCGGAAAGATATTCCTGGAAAGGGGAGGTAACCTCAAAGTGGACATCGTCTCATCTCCTTTGCAGGCACTCTCTCGTCTTGTCGATTCTCCGTATGATTGTGTTATATCAGATTACCAGATGCCGGAAATGGATGGGCTTGAACTCCTGAAAGAGATCAGAAAAACCTGGCAAACTCTTCCTTTTATTCTTTTTACCGGAAAAGGTCGGGAGGAGGTGGTAATTGAAGCACTTAATAATGGTGCTGATTTTTACCTGCAAAAGGGTGGTGAACCAAGATCACAGTTTGCTGAACTTGAACACAAAGTCCGTCTTGCAGCAGAAAGAAGGCAGGTGACTGCAGAACTGCGTGACTCTGAGCGTATGCTTACCGATCTGATCGACTTCCTTCCTGATCCAACGTTTGCAATTGATCTTGACGGTAAAGTAATTGCGTGGAATCGGGCAGTTGAAGAGATGTGTGGTATCAGGAAAGGTGAGGTGTTGGGATGCGGAGACCAGATCTACTCCGAGTATCTCTTCGGTGAAAAGGGACCGCTCCTCATTGATCATGTCTTACATGATTTTCCCGATGCAGTGAAACTCTACCCACACATCTCCCAGGAAGGTAACAAGCTCATTGCCGAACGGTATGTTCCTTCATTATATGGAGGTGCAGGTGCATATCTCTGGCTGGTTGCTTCACCGATTTATAACTCAGAAGGTGACATTATCGGAGCAATTGAGTCCATCCGGGATATCACTACGAGAAAAAAAGCCGAGGAAGAACTAAGGGCAGCATATGAACAACTCGCTGCAACAGAAGAGGAACTCCGGCAACAATATCAGGATCTTGCATTAAGTGAAAAGCAGATCAGGGATAGTGAGCGTCGTCTGAATGATATAATCAGTTTCTTACCTGATGCTACGTTTGCCATTGATGTGAATGGTACTGTCATTGCCTGGAATCACGCAATGGAAGAGATGACTGGTGTATCACAGGGAGATATTCTTGGAACCGGTGACTTTTCGTATGCTGTTCCTATATGGCAGGAAAAAAGGCCGATGCTCATCGATGCCGTACTGCGAACTGATCCTTCAATTGAAGCACAATACAAACACCTGAAAAAGAAGGGTGATAAGTACTTTGCAGAAGTGGAGCTTCCCCACTTCAACGGAGGTAACGGGGGATATTTCTGGTTCACTGCAACACCCCTTTATAACTCTGAAGGTGAGGTCATCGGAGCAATCGAGTCTATCCGTGATGTAACTGAGAATAAACGTGAACAGGATGAACTCAAGGCTGCCTATGAACAGATTACGGCAACCGAAGAAGAACTTCGGCAGCAGTATAAAGATCTAGCCTGGGGTGAGGCACGGATCAGGGAGGATGAGCGGTTTATCCGTGATATCTTCTCAAGTATTCAGGATGGAATTACCGTTCTTGATACTGATCTTGGTATTCTGAAAATAAATCCAGCAATGGGTGGTTTATCGCCAGATAATGCTTCCAAAATTGGAAGAAAATGCCATGAGGTTTATTATAAATCTACCACGCCATGTAAAGACTGTCCTGCCCTGCATACCCTGCGTACCGGTCATCCTTCGCATAAGATTCTAAAAGGACGAGGAGA
>QKDV01000247.1 GCA_003251955.1 Methanospirillum hungatei | reverse complement strand
GCCTGTTCTAATAAGCCGCTAGTGTCTACCTGCAACTGATAAATCGTGTTCATTACCTCGATTGTTGCTGCTGCAGCCCGTGGATCAGGAGCGTTTATTGTCTCACCTAAAAGACCAATACCAGGAATACCTCTGACCTTACACTCGGTGAGTATGCTGCTGGCAATGCCAGATATGCTTCCAATTGGAAGCCTGAGTGCGTTCTCACCTATCTTATCAAGAAGATCTTTACCGGTGGTGACACAGAACACCCTTTTCTCGGGTTCATTTGTGATGATCCCTGCAATGGTTACTATTTCAGCAACGGTCACTGGTTTAAGCCAGTCAAGGATTGCATTGGCGACTTCGTAACAGATCTGTGGATGAATCGGGATATCGGCAAATATCGCGATTGTTGCATCTTTCTCATAAATCCGTACTGGAACTGCAATGATTCCCTCGGCCATCATTGCCATCGGCGGGAAATACTTGCTGGTGATTACTCCTATCTGGGTGAACCCGAGTTTCTCCACGACATATGAGAGTGCAATACTCCCAACAAGGCCGCTTCCGGGAAATCCGATGAAGACGGTAACGGGCTGGGCTGATGGTGGTGGTGACTGCACGATGACGTCTGGCACCTGACTGTTCATCATTACATTAAGATACCCGTCGCAGCTATAAAATGAGTATGCAGGAGTATCCTATCAAGCGGACTCATATAAAGCAACTTTCTGTGAATATCGTAGAAAAACTGAAGGAACACTTTGAAATCGAGCCAAAAGAGGTTGACGGGTTTTATCAGATCAGCTTCGGTGCCATCGAATCAATGCAGGTAAAGGTAGGGGCAACAGGAAAAAGCATGCTCGTAGAGACAAAGTCCAAGACCGGGATTGAGGATGAACAGATTATTCTTGATACTAACCGCAGGTTCAGACGGTATCTTGATGAGGTTACCGGTTATTCAACAAAGGAACGAGTTAAAAAAGCAAAAGCGGTTGAATAACCGCTCACTCAATAATTATTGCCGGTTTGAATGGTAGGGCGTATCCTGCCTTCTCATGCGGGAAATTCTCTGCTGCAACTATTGTGAACTTGAGGTTGAATTCACTCTCAAGGAACTTCTGGGCAGCAGTGAAGACAGCCAGTTCATCAGGCTTATTTGATATGATCTGGTCAACCAGTTCTGATGAGAGCCGATGGTAATGGGTTGTACAGTTCTTTACCGCATCAGCTGCCTCTTTTCCACGTGCCCTGACGTTCTCCTGCTGCATGATCTCACGCATGACATTCTTCTTGTCGGGAGCAGATGCAATCATCCTGAAGATATCCCACTTCCACTCTGGTGAGATACAGATGGTGACCTGCTTAGGTGTCATCTTAATGATACGGAGAAGTGACTCGATATCCTCGACGGTTCGTGTGAGAAGTTCCTCTCCTATCTCTGCGCTGATATCGATCTTTGTCTCATCTGCTTCAGGCCAGGGTGCAAAGGATGCCAATCCTTCATGACCCATATCAGTCCAGAGTTCTTCTGCAGTGAAGGGGATAATAGGTGCAAGCAGACGTACCCATGCGGAACTGATCTGCTGAAGGGTGTCTTTCCCACCGGTGAGTTCTCCCCCAAGACGACGGCGGTACCACTTCAGGTCTGACTCAAGTCCGAAGAAGGCCTCCTGGAGTGCCTGCCTTGTCTGGAAGTTCTCCATCGCCCTTGTGACTTCTCTGATATGCTCCTGCAAGCGTGAGATGATCCAACTATCTATGGGTGCCGGACTGCCTCCTGCAGAGTTCGCCTCACGGATGGTTGAAGCGAATCGCTCGATCTGCTTCCTGGTTGAGGAGACCAGTTCGTTCCTCCAGTCAAAGTCCTGCCATGGCTCTCCGCTGCCGATCAGAAACATCCTGACTGTATCGGCACCAAAGTCGTTGATTGCATCCTCGAGAAGATACACATTCCCTTTCGAGGATGACATCTTTGCCCCGTTCAGGAGACCCATTCCAAAGACAACCATCCCATGTGGGAGCAGGTTCTTCGGGAATATTGAGCAGTGGTGGAATATCTGGAAGGTCAGGTGATTGGAGATGAGATCCTTTGCTGAAAACCTGAAGTCGTATGGATACCAGAAGAGAAATTCATTCCTCATCGCATCAAGTTCAACACGTTCTGGAAGGTTTGGTGACTCCTTACCCAGGAAGATGTAGTCAAAGACTTCGGGTGTAAGGATGGCCGGATCCATCTTCTTGACTCGGGCGGCGATGGTGTAATATGCCATGTAAATGGTTGAGTCAGAGAGGGGCTCAATAAGCCATTCAGGATCCCATGGAAGTTTGGTCCCAAGTCCAACTCGCCTTGAACATGCCCAGTCCTTGAGCCAGCCGACTGTCCGGTCAAACTCCACCCTGACTTCTGGTGGTACCAGTTCCATTGTGGCAAGCTGGTCTGAAACCTGCTTCTTCCAGACTGGATCGCTGTACTCAAGGAACCACTGGTTGTGAAGCACCTTGACATACACACGAGACCCGCATCTGCAGACAACCGGACGGGTGTCAAACTCGTACATGACAAAGGAGCCATGCTTGTCTGTGAGAGTCTGTCCAATCTCGTCACGTGCGAACTTCACGGGTTTTCCCCCGTACTGTTCGTACATCTTACCGGTGCTGTGTTCAGCAGAATATACCTCTTGGGTCAGGGCTTCGAGGTTTGGATCATCCTGATTGATGATGTCTGCTTTTTCCACCGCCTCTACCGCAGGGAACTCACCGTACCCATCGACCTTGATCAAACCTACCGGTTTGATTGAGGTGTACTTCCCTTTCTGCTGCAGGTCACGGAGAGCAATGTAGTCATATGGGGCATGGGCTGGTACACTCATCACGAGCCCGGTTGCCATATCCGGGTCAACGAAGACTGCCGGAAGGATTGGGATCTCGCCACAGAACGGATGGGTCACGGTCTTGTCAACGAGCTCGGATCCCTTGATTACACCAAGTTCTTTTACTTCGTGATCCTGAAGCCCTAGTTTGGTCATCGCTTCGCGTGAGAGAACCCACTCTTTCCCATCTACCTGAGCACGTACATACTCAACCTCCGGGTTAACCCAGAGGTTAGTAACACCGTAAATCGTCTCTGGTCTGAGTGTTGCACAGGGTATGATTACGTCCCCGTAATTGAAGAGGATCAGGATGAACTTCTGGATCTCTGCCTTGTCACCTTCAAGGAGATCGTGATCCCCGACAGGGTTGTCATCCTGCGGACAGTATCTGACCGGGTGAGCACCTTTTACAACATGGCCTGCCTCGTTGAGGTGCTTCCACTGCCACTCGATGAACTTGCTGTAGGTTGGCTCGACGGTGGTAAATCTTCGTGACCAGTCGATCGAGAGCCCGGCCTGTTTCATCACCCGCTCATACTCGTTTGCGAAGTGATTGACAATATTGAGGGGATCGGTGAATGAGTCGAGCACGTCTTGGGGGACTCTGTAAAGATCCCGGTAGAGCTTTATTGCCTTCTCATCCTTCTGGGCAATCCGTTTCGAGATTCCTACCACTGGCGCACCGGTGACGTGGAATGCCATCGGGTACAGCACTTCTCTTCCCCGCATCCTCCAGAACCGTGCGATGACATCAGGAACGATGTAGGTCCGGCCATGGCCGACATGCATCGCTCCGCTCGGGTACGGGTACGCAACGGTGAGATAGAACTTCTGCTTGTCAGATGGTTTGGTAACAAATGCACCCTCCCATCTGGCTCGAATTGTGGTCTCCTGGTTATTGGTCTCCTGAGTCACGAAATATCCTCCCAAACACCTTCAGACCGTCTTGAGCCTGATGGGCTCGCCTTCGTTGTACCTGCGGAGCATCTCCTGGGCAATAGTGCTGTTCTTTGCGAGGTGGATCTCACCTGAATCATTGACCGTAGCGGTGAAGAGATACTCTCTTCCTGCAAAGACATCCACTATTTTCCCGGTATTATCAGGGGAGATGATAGAGAGCTGCTTCTTGTCTATCCTGACCTGCAGTCCCTCTCCAAGGTTCAGTTCCTCTTTCTCAACAGGAGCTGCAGCTGCTGCAACCTTTGCCTTCTTTGCAAGTTCGCTTGCAGGTCTGATATCTATCCCGACACCAACCTTGTTCACGATTGCAGCGATGTTCTTTCCGCCCTTTCCAATTGCTGCGGGAACGTCCCGGTCGTCAATGTACACGACAGCCTTGGTTGCTGAGAGCATCTCAACGAGGATCTCACCGTTTGAGTATCTGCCGATCTCACGCTGGATGTCACGCTCGGTTACTTCCCAGGTTGAACTCTCCTCATCCTCGTCTTCACTCTCTTCCTCTGACTGCTGAGGTTCTGGGCTTGGGGTTGTGGTTATTGCAACAACAGCCTTCTCAGGCTCAAGACCTTTGCCGGTCTCCTGTGGTGGCTCGTATGCAGGGGTTTCAACCTCTTCTTCC
>QKDV01000309.1 GCA_003251955.1 Methanospirillum hungatei | reverse complement strand
TTTGTCCCTGTTCAACACCTGCGTGAGTTCCTGAACATTGGGACCTTCGGTTGTTAGTGATACACCGGAGAACTTTGGTTCATACATAGAGAACGCCTGGATTGCTCCTAAATATCCTGGTCGTTCAATGGCTACAACACTGTCCTTGTCAATAAAGATCTTTCCAATCAGATCCAGGCATTGCTGGGATCCGTTGGTTATTAGGATCTCATCAGGAGAGATATCGATACCAAGGCGTTTTTTGTATCGATTTGCTATCCATTCACGAAGTGGAGGATGTCCCTCGGTTGTTGCATACTGGAGTGCCGCAGTACCTTCCTCAGCAATGACCGTTTCAGCTGTCTTTGCCAGTTCCTTTACCGGGAAGAGTGCTGGGTTTGGCAGACCACCAGCAAAGGAGATAATCTCTGGTTTCTGGGTTACTTTGAGGATTTCCCTGATGAAAGACCTAGGGGTCTTTTCCATCCGGGATGCAAACGTGTACTGCATACTATCCTATAGTAATTAGCTGTGCCGGCATTTGAGAGAGATTGATAATTCTAAGCTAATTATTATTAGGATTTTCAATTAAAAATCAAAATTTAAAAAATCACTTTAGATTTTTTATTATAGGATTCCAGTTAATTTCGAAGCTTAAACGCATTCTATATTTCGCTATATTCCAGTTTCCATTACATTTTATTGCGATTACCTTTCATTTCGTTCTTGATTTATCAGAGATATTATGGGTAGAGAAATTTAACCGTGTTCCAATGAAACTGTGTGTATGCGCAACCTCTCTTTTTCGAAGAGTGATTCAAATCTTATGATCCGGAGAAAGGAAATTCTTGAAGATATGGAAAAATACAAAGAGTTGCTTCATGATTTCAACAAATCTCTTGATAAGGAACCTGAGAATTCCGATCTTTGGACCGATAAAGGCCTCGTCCTTTTTTTGCTTGGGTCGTATGATGAGGCTCTTGATGCATGCAACAGAGCGATTCAGTTGAACTCTGATAATGCAGTTGCATGGAATAACAAGGGAATTTCTTTACATTCTCTTGAACGATACGACGAAGCCCTTGAGGCATGTGAGAGATCAATTCAAATCAATTCGGAATTCAGTGATGCCTGGAATAATAAAGGAAATGCTCTTAACTGTCTGAACAGACATGAAGAGGCACTTGATTCTTGCAACCATGCCCTCCTGTTAGATCCCGAATACGGCGATGCCTGGAATAACAAAGGAAATGCCCTCAACTGTCTGGGCCGATTTGACGAAGCGCTAGATGCCTTTGACAGGGCAATTCTCATTGAGAAGATGATTGTCGAGGCTGACAAGTAAAGATAAATAGTAACTCAAAGGCTTATTTGAAAAACAGAGTAAATAACCTGAAGTATTAATACCAGGGTTATTTGAGTTTTTGAATATTTTTTTCAATTGAATTGCGTGCTGTTAATGATAACAAACATCGTATTTGAGTACTTTGTTACTGCATCTTCATTAGAATACTCACAGATCCAACGAATTATGTGATCTTTATCAAACACTTCTCTGGCTGTAATTATAGTGCCGTCTAATGTGGTTCCTGATGCTGTCACATTATTGTTATCAGACTCAATGGTTTCAATCGTCGATACTTTCAGATTTTCCATCTCTTTTTCTAAATCAATTGTTAAATTAATTTCAAATTTCCCAGGATTAGTTATGTTTACGGGATTATATGAAATTAATAATACCGCATCGCTTTTATCTGTCCGGATTACCTCTGTTGTCTGATCTATAGGATCACTAGCCCAGTATGGTGGCATTTGAAAAGTAAATCCGGCATTTGAGGTACCGTTTACCCAGTTAGATGTATCAACCGCAATAGCGGGGGAGATCAAAAGACATGACAGAATAAGATAGAATAAAAATTTCATGCTGAAATGTTATCAGATTATGATAAAAAAAGATCCGATTAATTCCAGATTTTTCAATGTTCAAAAATCAAGTTCTATCAACGATGCTAGTATCACAAACATTGGATAAAAAAAATTTGAAACGCCGAGGAAGAGATTTGAACTCTTGAGGTGAAACACCAGTGGTTTTCAAGACCACCGCCTTCCCGGACTAGACTACCTCGGCTCCTCTAGTAGGTCGCATTGTGCTCATAAAAAGGTATTCTCTCCTCGACAAAAATATTCGAGAATTCATTTAAAAAAACTACAGATATTTAGATGGTTAGTCATCGCACGCTGACAGATGATCGAAAAAAAGGGTTTTTTACTTTCGCCGGAGCAAGCATGCAGCTCCCACAAGTCCTAGTATTATTCCCGCAATAGGAGCCGGAGATTTCGTTTCTGCTGATGGGTTGCTGTTTCCATATCTTGGTGGTGCATCGAATGCCTGAGCTGCTGTGTCTGACAATCCTACCGATGCTGCATTACTGGCAGTAATGGTCACATCCCCAGATGATTTGTAACTATACGGATAGACTTTCAGATAGATTTCATTTGTTGAGTCAGTAATCGTAACCTGTTCCGGAGAATCCTTTCCTTTATCGTTTAATTTAACTCCTGCTGATCCCTGGGCAGTCTTATACTCCATAACCCAGTCTTCATTTGATGATGTGGAGATTGTTACCGGTGCCTGATTTACAGAGACAAGGAAATATGCCGGAGAATCACGGGATGCCGCCGCAGTTGAACTAACTCCTTCAACTGATACAGGTTTGTCATCTGTTGTAATATCTGGGACCTTGGTTTCAGAAGGTGTAAGTGAAGGGGTACTCTTCGGTGTTTCAGCTGAACTAGTCTGACTCACAATGGTTTTTGTCGGTGCTGTTGTATCTGTTTCATGAACTATGGGAGTTGTAGTTTCTACCGGAGCAGGAGTTGCAGCTGATGATTCCTTCTCTTCCCCGACCTGGACAGTATATATTCCAATAAGTCCTTTCGAGTCGGTGAACGTGATCGCATACGCACCAGGCTCCTTGATCGGAAGTTCATATTTCATCAGCCCACGGCTGACCGGCACAGACTCAGGACCGAAGACTGAGGTGTTCCCCTTCTGTACCTCTAACTGAATTGCGTTATCATCGTATCCCTGAATCCGGGTTTCGATCTCTAAAGTACCATCAAAGTCCTGATACATCGGAGAGGAAAATCTGACAATATCAGATCGGTCAGTCAGTTTTATAACTCTGAGATTTCGCGAACCTGCAGAGAAATCACGCATGGTTTGTGAAAGGGCTTCTATCTTATAGTTCCCTTTTTCATAGCCCGTAGTTTGGAATGTGATATTAAATGTGGTATCGCCCTTCTCTGTTATTGGCACGGATTGACGGTCTTTCTCTATTGGAATATTGGAGGATAGAGAGAGCACAACATCAATCTGATCCGGCGGGGGTACATTCGTAGATCCGGACACATTAAATGGCTGGCCTACTCTCACCTCCGAAGGAGCATCAAGTGTGAGATAATATGCTGATACAGTGCCTGGTCCAAGAATAACCAATATCAGAAATATTGCAAATATAATGTTAAAAGAACGTATATTCAAGTCGCAATCGCCTCCGAAATGATGACTGAATATATTTCACCGGCACGACCTAATATATTGTTGGTCTTTCCATAGACTGAGCAACATCATCAACTATTGCCCGTCAACGATACTGATTAATCGGATCATTTTATGAAAAAAGAGCAGAAGAACACACCAATAGCATTATGGACCGGTTCAGACCGAGTTCTTGATGAAATACTGAATAGTGTTACCGTGATTCTCCGTTCAGGGGGTTGTTCATGGAACCGCTGCCTGATGTGCCAGTACAGGCATGAGCGTTATCATGATCTGTCCACAGATGAACTGATCATCGCTATGAATGAGCAGCTCGAAACACTTGCTGCAAGTATATCAGAACATAATCCATCACTCGTCAAGATTTACACTTCTGGTACATTTTTTGATGATCTTGAAGTCCCACCCCTAGTAAGAGAGAGAATTGCCAGCCTGTGTAAGGGCAGGGTTGTGACTGTTGAATGTCGGGGAGATTATGTGGATTATCAGAAAGTTTCTGCATATCGAAATCTTCTGCTGGATGAATCCGGAAAAGGGGGGTTGATTGTTGCAATTGGGCTTGAAACTTCTTCTGATCCAATAAGAGAGAAATGTATAGACAAAGGACTCTCCTTTGAACAATATACTGCAGCTTCGGCTGATATCAGGCGGGCCGGTGGACTTGTAAAGACCTACCTGCTCTTCAAGCCCGCATACGTTACCGAACGCGAAGCATATGATGACATGGTCTCTTCGGTCAAGGACATTCTTCCCTATACTGATCTGATATCTATGAATCCATGTTCAGTGCAGCGTCATACCCTTGTAGAACGGCTCTGGCGACAGGGTTCATATCGACCACCGTACCTCTGGAGTGTTGTTAAAGTTCTTGCAGAAGCTCCCATCCATATAACCTGTGATCCTCTTGGAGGAGGACAGAAACGAGGGGCACATAACTGCGGGACCTGTGATAAGATGATCCTTGACGCGATCCGTGAGTATAATCTGAATGGAGATCAGGAGTTGATCAGGTCCGTCCTTGAGATCTCATGTGACTGTAAAAAAGAGTGGGATTTCGTCATGGAACATGAGAAGCCTTATTCCATGCCTCTCACTGGTTAATTTTTTCTTATTCCTTGCCTGTAATTAATCTGATCTGCCTGAGTAACATCGGAATGAATGCCCCGGCATCACTAACAATTCCGATTGCCTGTGTTGTTCCCCTGTCCATCAGTTTGGTAACCGTAGACGGGTTGATATCAACGCAGATGGTTCTCACATAAGCAGGCAGGCAGTTTCCGACCGCGATAGAATGAAGCATTGTTGCAACCATCAGGGCCATTCCGATTTCCGGGATATATTTTCGCATTTCATCCTGTGCTACCCGTGCATCTGATATTACATCTGGAAGAGGCCCGTCATCACGAATAGAACCGGCCAGAACAAATGGGATATTGTTTTTAACGCACTCATACATGATACCTGATTTTACGATACCGGTATCAACTGCTGCCTGGATAGAACCGGCCCTCATTACCTCACTTATCGCGTACAGATGGTTTTTATGACCGGTAGCAACAAGTTCCCCGGTTCTTATATCCATTCCGAGTGAGGTCCCGTATAAACTATACTCAATATCATGTGTAGCGAGGGCATTGCCTGCAAAAAGGACATTAATGTAGCCTTCACGAACCAGGGCGGCACACGCATCGGCAGCTCCTGTGTGAATTATGGCAGGACCTCCAACCAGTGCAACCTTTCCACCCCGCTGATGAAGTTCTACCATCTCCTTTGCAATCTTGGCAATGGTCGTCTCCGTTGGACGCTCTGAAGAAACTCCTCCGCCCATGAATTCAAATTCACTGTGATCCCGTGAACGTTCCGGCGGATGGACTGTTACCCCGATTTCTCCCATTACTACTAGATCATCTTTCTTGAGTTTATCCATCGGAGTGCAGATGGCCCGTCTCTCATCTGGTTTTACAACGATAAGGCAGTCCATCTCTATCTTCTCAACTGGAATCCACCCTTCTGAATATCTGACTTCGGTTGGATAATTTGTTGTAGAATAGAAGCCCTTTGGAACAATCCGTTCACCCTCGGCAGGAACGAGGGTTACTTCTGCGACTTCAACCAAATGAGCACCGTGCCTGTGTAGACGGCTGACAATTCCGTCAAGGCGTTCGCTGCTGTCAGAGCTTATTCTTATCTTCGCATAACTTTTGTCGGTCTTCTTCTTACCGACATCAAACACCAGAAACTCAAAATCACCACCCATGTCAAGGATGGTATCAAGGACATTCTCTACGATTCCTGAATCGATAATATGCCCGTCGAGTTCAATCTCACGAGAGAAACTCATGAGAGATCTTCGCTCTACGGGCATATCATGATTCGGTCATAAGAAAAAAATAAAAAAATTATCTAATTTCCTTTCTTTGTAACCTGAAGAACTGTTCTGCTGCAGCGAGTTCTTCCCTGGTATTGATATTGAAGACAAGGGCCGGATCATCGATAAGGATACAGAGTTCATCCTGTTCCCTTTCAATCGAAGATCCTAGGAGAATATTCAGACCTGCTGGAACCGCCTGAATTCCACATATCTCTCTGGTATATTGGATAGTACATCCCAGTTCTTCAAAATGGTTTGCCGGGATCCAGACAGAACAGGCAGGCTTGCCCCCGAAATTATAGGATGAGATGATTTGGTCGAGGTGATCCCTGCACAGGCCGGGTGTATCGGCACAGACTATTAGAACCGGTCCTTCTTCATTGAGAATCTCAACTGCTTCAGTTACATCCTCAACATATCCGGTTCCTTCCGTGCAGATCTGGTCAACTCCCCGTGTCCGACAGTAGTTTGCTGTATATGGAGTTCGTGGTGTGGTAACAACCACTGGTTCAAAACCAGCTTCTTCGAGAGTGGAGATAACATATTCTATTAGTGGTCTGTCACAGAGTCGGACCAGACCTTTCTCACCCATCTGTAGGCGTGTACCCCTACCGCCTGCCATAATCAGAGCAAGCAAAGAGTGAGAGCCTCCAAAAGTCTATCATTCTCTTTACGTTCTCTGATTGCTACCCTAATGCAGGAAGGAAGGCCAAACGATGTACAATCACGCACCAGAATTCCCAGGATAGACATTGCTTCGGTGAGTTTACTACCATCTTCCCCTGTCTCTAGAAGAACATAATTTGCTGATGCTTTGGAGGGGGTTAAGCCCAGTTTAGTCACTTCTTTGCATATCCGGTTCCGCTCACTTTCAATGTACTTGCGTGACTGCTCAAGTTCCTGAAATTTCTTAAAAGCCTGCACTGCCATTGATTCAGCAAAAGCATTCACAGTCCACGGTGGTCTCATCACTTCCATTGCAGCAATAAGTCCGGGATCACCGATTCCATACCCGAATCTGACACCAGCCATTGAGAACGACTTTGTGAGTGAACAAAGAATGAACAGGTTAGGATCCTGTACGTCTGATACGCTCTGTTTAGGATCAGAAAGATCAATGAACGCCTCGTCAACACAGAGTATCCCTCCTCTAGTTTTTACATCACTCAGTCGTTGAAGAACTCTATCCCGGCCAGTGAGAATGCCAGATGGATTGTCCGGATTACAGATGAATGCCAAGTCAATCTGCGCACCGGTTTTTCCAGATACTTCTGCTCCTGCGAGCCGGGCAGAGAGCGCATATTCTGAAAAAGTGTGTGGTGGAATCTCTACAATGCTTCCATGCTTCAAAATTGTATGGCAAAGGGTCCGAATAACCTCGACTGACCCGTTTCCAACACTGATTTCTTCAGGGTTGCGACCATGATGGCGGGCGATGATTTCTTTGAGAGATGCATATTGATCATCGGGATATTCCCTTATTGAATCCAGGGAAACATTCTGGTTTAATTGAGGGGGGAATGGATTGAGGCTCGCACTAAAATCTAGGATCTCTTTTCCTTTATGGAGTCCTTCTGCTGCTCCTCTGCCTCCATGTACTGCCTTGCTTAAACCCTGAAATCTGTCCGTCACTCTCTTCTGATCTCTGGATGTTTCCAGATAAACAGGTATGGGATTTTTAACCCACATCAAAAAGTAAAATTTAAATAATCGCGGGTGCTAGTAAGTGTATCTCGTTGTGTCTGACTGGTGTCACCCATATGTCTGACGTGGAGCCGACATGTGACTGACAAATGTCGGATCACTGAGGGTTACAACCATGCAACGTATCACCATCAGACTACCAGAGCAGCAGATCAGCGTGCTTGAGAAGATGGTGGATGCCGGTGAGTTCCCCACCATTTCTGAAGCCATCAGGGATGCTGTTCGTGAACTCATCGAGAAGCGGGCTAACCGCATTCTCTCAGACAGTGATCAACTGTCATTTTAGATTAAGGGGGATTTAAGTATGCAGAGTATCATTAATGCCGCGGTAATAAACGCCGAACGCGAGAAAGAACTGAAATGTTCTATGCAGAACTATGAGGATGACTTTGACGGGCAGCCAAGGATCGTTATCATAGGTTGTGGTGGGGCTGGAAATAATACAATCAACCGGCTTCACAACATGGGGGTTTCAGGGGCCGAGACGATTGCGATCAACACCGATAAACAGCATCTGGATATGATCCAGTCTGACAAGCGGATTCTGATCGGAAAAAGTCTAACCAAGGGTCTTGGAGCAGGTGGATATCCCGATGTCGGCCGGAAAGCCGCTGAAATGGCACGCCCGACACTTGAGACTCTTCTTGAATCTGTAGATCTCTGTTTTATTACCGCAGGCATGGGTGGGGGAACCGGAACCGGATCTGCACCTGTGGTCGCCCAGATTGCAAAGGATCAGGGTGCAATTTGTGTAGGGATGGTCAGTTATCCGTTTGATGTCGAGAAAGCCCGTCTAATCAGAGCCGAGGATGGGCTTGAAGCGATGGCAAAGTCTTGTGACTCAGTCATTCTGCTCGACAACAACAGACTCAAGAGTTTTGTTCCAAACCTCCCATTGGCCCAGTCATTCTCTGTGATGGATCAACTGATTGGAGAAACAGTCAAGGGTATCACCGAAACAATCACCGAACCGTCACTTATCAATATTGATTATGCCGATGTCAGGGCAATTATGAGCAAGGGTGGCGTAGCTACAATGCTCGTCGGTGAGTCCAAACAGCAAAATAAGGCTGAGAGCGTTGTTCGTGAGTGTCTCTCAAACCCAATGCTTGACATAGACTACCGCGGTGCAACCGGCGCACTTATTCACATCACCGGTGGCAGTGATCTGACGCTGATCGAATCTGAAGAGATTGCATCATCCCTGACCTATGAACTTGATCCTCACGCTGATGTAATCTGGGGCGCAAGAATCAGAAACGATATGGAAGGGAAGGTCCGTGTGCTCGCTATCATGACAGGAGTCAAGAACGGCGATGCCATCGCTCAGCCAAAACACCCATACCGGGTCAGGCTTGAAGAGATGGATCAGAAGATCCGTACCCCAAAAACACCCGATGTCGGCCGAATCAAGCCACGTATGCCCGCTGCAGCCTGTGATCTTGCAAGCGGTCCTGACATCTTCTACTTCAAATAAGGGAAGAGTATTCACAGTCTGCCAAGAACCTCACAATACTTTTCCATCCTCTTCCTAACTCTTCTTCTGACGGTTTTTTACGAAACCCTTAATGCGTAATGAGACATCTTAATGATAGAAGGTCACTAAGGTTCCCTTCACGAAGAACGATACGAAGGTCTCTCCTCCCGGGGCCTTCTGGAATTGGGAGTCGAATATACGTGGATCGTGTTGCGAACAAGAACCGTTGTCGAACAGAAGATACGCTTTTTACCCGTCTGTGCGGATCTGCCATCGTGGCTGTATCCATGATGCAGACAGTAATTCTGATTCTGATCACTATCGCATCTACTCCATCTTGTACTCCGTATTGTTCTCGCGTAGTGTCACACCTTTCTCATGGTACCGGGATACCAGGCGTGCCTTTTTTCAGCGAGGATTGGTAAAAGATGTTGAACGAACTGATTGACAAAAGAAAAGGAACCATCGATGGTTCTGAAGATCATAAAAACAAGCGGAACGAGTTTAACGCGCAGGCAAGCCAGTTTGCCAGAGAGCGCAATACACTGAACAACCAGACCCGTGAGTTTGTTGAAGAAGCGCAGAAGCACAAGGAACTGCGTGATCAGTTCAACAAGGAAGTACAGGATCTCAAGGATCAGCGGAATGAGCTGAATGAGAAAGCGAATGTTCTGTTTGCAGATATTGATTCCTTCAAGAAGGATCACGGTGGCATCAAGAGCCGTGGCATCAAGGAACTTCACAAGCAGATCGAGCACATGGAGTTCAGACAGCAGACTGAAGTCTTCACTACCGAGAAGGAACGTGAACTGATCGAGAAGATCAAACTGCTGAAGGAACAACTCCGTGATCAGGAAGCTGAGATCGAACAGAATAAAGAAGTAAAGGAGAAGATCACCCTTGCCAAGGAATACCGCCGTCAGGCCTCTGAGATTCACGAGCGGGTGACTGTGCTTGCTGAGGACGCTCAGAAGCACCATGATCTGATGGTTGAGTGCTACCGCAAGGCCGATGCATCCCGTGAGCAGGCTGACGCATCACACAAGCAGTTTGTTGAAGCTCAGGAAGCAGCAGACAATGAGCATAAACTCTTCATCTCCTGCCAGAAGGAACTGCGTGACTACGATAAGGTGATCGGTGGTCTGCGCAAGAAGACCAAGAAGACCAAGAACACCAAGGAACAGAAGGAAGTCCGCAAGGAAGCAGAACAGGTTTTCTCCATGTTCAAGGCTGGAGAGAAACTTACCACCGAAGATCTGCTCCTCCTTCAGCGTTCAAAACTGGTCTGAATCAGACTCCCACTTTTTCTCTCTTTTTTTGTGCTTTGTTATTCTGATAAATTAAATTGAGTTCTCTGATTCTACAATTCAGGCATAATCTAACTCATTATATTTATTCAGAGTATATTGGTCATCTTTTGAAGAAAGGAACTCATTAATACCATTACTACAAAAAGTTCCTCATGGGATCTTCTCGGACTCTGGTACTCAATATCGATCGTGATGACGATATCGGGTTTAAGGCATCAATAGAGAGCCCGGTGGTTGGCAGAGAGGCCTGTCTAGATGCTGCAGTAAAACTCGCTCTGGCCGATCCTGAAGACTCTGATGTTAACGCAATTTTTCAGACGATCTCGACATATGACCGTCTCCGGGAAGAGGGGGAAGACCCGGAGATCGCAGTTATCGGGGGAAATCATTTCAGATTCATTGAGGGTGACCGGAAGATTGCAAAACTTGTTGATGAAGTTGTAGGCGCATGCGGTGCAGATCAGTGTATTCTGGTTACCGATGGTGGGGAAGATGAGTATGTTCTTCCCATTATCCAGGGTAAAGTTAGGATATCTTCGATACAAAGAGTGGTGGTCAGCCAGATGCCAAATCTTGAAGGGACTTTTTACATTCTCAAGAAACTTCTAAGCGACCCAAAGATCTCAAAACTTGTCCTTGTACTGCCCGGCCTTACCCTTCTCCTGTATGCAATCTCATATGCCCTGAGCAAACCTGAAGTTGCCACAATCATCATCGCAGCAGGTATCGGAGGTTATCTCCTGTATAAGGGTTTTTCATTAGATGAGTTCATGAGAACCCAGCTCTCTGATATGCGGCTTACACTCTATCGTGGTCGTTTCTCATTTGTTACATATATCAGTGCATTACTCTTTGCAGTCATAGGGGTGATGGAAGGAAGTTCTGCACTTGCAGTGTACTGGGATGGATCAGGAATCTTTCCGATGGTGATGGTCTTTGTATGGAGTGCTGTGCTTTGGTTCACCCTTGCAGCTATAACCACTTCACTTGGAACAATCATTGACAGTTTCATGTATGAGAAGGATTCACTCAATCGTGCTGTTATCTTTTCATTCTTTTTAAGTTCCATAGGGGTGCTCATTTTTGGAGGATCGAGTTATATTCTCTCCACTCTGAATCTTCGGAACTTTCCGGTAACTCCGGATCTTGGTGTTGCGTATATCATTCAGGGAGCAATTGGCGGACTAGTCTGTGCACTGGTAGGGATCCTTCTTCAGCATATGGTTTATCACTGGGTAGAAGATCTTGATAATGAAAAGAGAAGTCTGGCAGTATAACTGTCCAATTATATTTTTCTATAAATACGTTTTTTAAGATTTTTTTCTTTTTTCGATCTGGATGTCCATCAGGGATATCATGATCGAAATATAATAAAAAAGGCTCATCACCTATGAACTTATTCTATATTTTTGTAGTGATATCAAATCTACATGGTGATGTACGACATTAGGCAGACAAATGTCTGACAAAAAAATTTCTTTATATATTCAATCAGGTAATACGTTTTTTGATAATCTCGCTTTATTTTTTAAAAAGTCCTTAAATAATATTCTATTTTAATTATTGGTTTCATATCACTTTTATGTAAGACCACTCCAGTATTATTTCTTTTATATATGGTTAAAATGCCTAATCCGATTCAAATCTCTCTCGACATATAAATACTTTCTTTGTACTTTTTATTTTTTTAATCTGGGTGTGTTTCCCGGATATCATGATTGAAATATAATAAAAACAGGTCACCCCCTATGAACTTATTCTATATTTCTGTAGTGATATCCAATTTCCATGATGGTGTACGACAATGGGCCGACAATTGTCTGACAAAAAAATTTCTTTATATATGAACGGATGTTTAGAAAAAGAGAAATCTCTCACTAAATTTTAAAAATGTCTGATAATTAGTGTCGGATTAAAAAATAAAATTGGTTTTGATCAGATGTACCTGGGCTGCATCGAGAGGAGTTTCTGTGTGTACATTGGTCTGTATGGTTTTCCTGAGATCTCATCCTGAACTGTTTTAATAAGTTCATCAACAGTGCAGTTGATCTTGAATGGTTTGTTGGGTTCAGACTTCATCCGCACTGTTACGGTGAGATTGCCTGACTCCGCTTCATTGTCACCAATGACAACAACATAAGGCACCCAGTCCATTCCTGCTTCTCTTACCTTCTTACCGACTGACTCCTCGCGGTCATCGTAATCAGCACGAATTCGTGCTGCAGTAAGTGTGGCTGCTATCTTCTCTGCGATCTCCCCATGCCGCTCTGCAACAGGAATTACCCTGACCTGTGTTGGAGAGAGCCAGGTTGGGAGATGGGCAACTTTCTGGTTTACTGTATTCTCAAGAATGGCACAGAAGACTCGTTCTACCGATCCAGTTGGTGAACAGTGGAGAATGGGTGGGAAGATTTCAGTACCGTCGTTGAGGTGGTACTTGATCCCAAATCGCTTTGAACTCTCAACATCGATTTGTACAGTTGGGTTCTCAATCGGACGCTTCTGTCCATCGATTGCTGCAAGATCAATCTTGGCAATCCAGTAGTGAACACGATCTGAAAGAGTCTCGATCAGGATCGGAACCTTTGACTGTGCAACGATCTTTTTGATCCATGCCTCGTTATTCTTGTAGAAATCCTCAGTGCACCGAAATACTGCAACTAACTGGGTGCCAAAGTCCTCTCCGGTCTTCCATCCCATTGCAAGTTGCTCTTCAAAGCACTGCAGGGCATCAGTCATATCTTTGCAGAGAGAGTGCATATCAGGCATTGTGAATGCTCGCAGCCTCTTAAGCCCAATAACCTCTCCTTTCTGCTCGTGACGGAACGAATAGGTTGAGAGTTCATACATCTTCATTGGAAGAGTATTGGGTGAGATGTGCATGTTCCGCATGATAGTGAACATACCAAAGCATGCCGCAAACCTGAGCATCATATTGCGGTTCCCGCTTTTGAATCTGTACTGCCTCTCTCCGAACTTATCTGCATGTTCGTAGATAGCTTTGTCAGCAAGGTCGTACATTACCGGCGTTTCAACCGGACTTGCACCATGCTCCAGAACCATGGAAAGGGCGTAATCCGCGAGAAGGTCACGGACAAGTTTTCCACGAGGCATCCACCTGAGATGACCCACATCGGAAACAGGTTCATAGTCCACGAACTCCTTTGACCTCATCAGGTCGACGTGGACTGGCTCTCCACCTGCAGGGACGGGGATTCCGGTCTCTTTCTTAATGAGGGATCCAAACGGTGAATCATCCACAAACTTCTCACAGTCATGGGTTGTGCCGTCAGGAGTCATCACAAAGAATTTGTGGGTTACCGGAGATTTCTCCACCTTGACAACATCTTCTGACGGAGTGAGTGTTCGTGAGAGTTCAGAGAGTGGATGACCCTTACATGAAACAGTAAACGACTTGTACCAGCCGAATGGTGCACGCTTTACCTCAAATCCTGCTCCACCAAGGGCTGTCTCTAATCCTTTGAGTGCTTCGACTGCAAGGTCAGGTGATGACAGGTCACTGCTAAGGTGGGCGTATGGGTAAACCATTACCCGCCTGCACTTGGTCTGTTCTGCCATCCCTTCAATGGATGCAACTGCCTGTGCCACAACATCCTCGATCCCATCTTCATCAGGAGCCTCGACTGCGCAGAACGCAACTAGAGACTCATCAAACGAATCTGATGGAATGCAAGGTTCTTCAGCGAATTTTGTCTTCTTCTTCGCTTCGTATTCGATATGATCTGAATGTATCAAAAGAAGGCGCATGAATTATTCTCCGGAATCAATACCCGAATCTATTGGCGCTCATTGGCAATAAAACACCGCCTATTGTTTGTTTTCGTAATATCGTGAGAGGGTGGCCTGGCGCTGATTCATGTATTTTGCATCGTGCTTTGAGTTGTAAGGACATACAGCACGTTCTGTGGTGTAAAAGACAAGCTGGCCGATGGGCATTCCTGCATGAACACGGACGGGCCTCTGGTTCACATTGCACATCTCAAGTGTAATGCTTCCCCTAAATCCTGCATCTATCCATCCCCCGGTCTGGTGGAGTTCAACCCCGAGTCTGGCAATACTGCTTTTCCCCTCAATGCTTGCCACGATATTATCTGGCAGTTCGATAAGTTCCATCGTCTCTGCCAGGATAAACTGTCCCGGATACAGAACAATACTTTCAGCAGTCATCTCCTGCGTTTTACTGGTGACTGACTCACGGTCAAACGGATCGATGACATCATCATTGGTTTCATACCAGGCAAAGTGATTCCCGAGCCTTATATCAAGAGAGTTTGGCTGAACCAGTTCTTGATCATAGGGATCAACATGGATAAAGCCACGCCTGATGCGATCGACGATCTGCCAGTCAACAAGGATCATTACTATCGGTATCTTTTGGATCGTATTTACTGTCTGTCTTTGGACTGCCGTCCCTGGGAACAAACCTCCACTCAGATCTGCGAAGCAGCCCGTGGATGGTGGTCGCTTCCCTCCAGGTCAGGTTACATCGTCCGATAATACGCCTTATCAGAGTCATCGTGGATTCACGCTTGAACCTGGGATGATCCACGAGGTCCAGGTACTCATCAATATGGGCATACAGATGTGTCATCTCTTCGGGGCTTGCCAGGGCAATTTCTCCTTTCGGGATGTTGGCAAGTTCATAGCAGAGGATACCGACAGCATGAGAGAGATTGACTATCGGGTAGATTTCTGATGAGGGAATTGTGCAGATAATGTCAGACCTTCTAACCTCATCATTATTGAGGCCCCAGTTTTCCCTTCCAAAGAGGATAGATATCGTCCCATCAATGTCAGCGATCATCTCTCTCAGTTCTTTTGGTGAATAGAAGGGCATCCTGATCGGATGACAGGCTGACTTGGAGAGAGCGCCGGTTGTAGCAATGACAATGTTACTTGTTGAAAAAATCTCTTCTAGGTCAGTGACTACTGCCTGCTCAAGTACATCTTTTGCATGTGAAGCCCTGGCATATGCTTCAATTGTAAGCGGGCAGGGATTGATAAGAACGAGCTCAGTAAATCCGAAGTTTTTCATTACACGAGCAGCAAACCCTACATTTCCCTCGTAGAGGGGTTCTACCAGAACAATTCGGATTCGTGGCATTAAAAAACCCCGATGATGCCCGTTTTGGGCCACGGGAAAAACGTGTGGATACAGGATTTCATGAAAATTATTGAATTGCCTGGACAGTCTCGATAAGGGTCTGAACACCCTTGTCATAGACTGCATTGCCAACTACTATGGTGTCTGCATACTGGGCCATTTCTGCAGCCTTCTCACCTGAGTCAATGCCCCCGCCATAGTAGAGGACTGCATTATCTATAGCCCCGGCAGCGGCTTTCACGATATCAGGGTTACCGTAGGTTCCACTGTATTCGATATAGACAACGGGAAACTGGAAGTAGTGATCAGCGACTTCAGCATAAGCAGCCACTTCATCAGCCCCGATGGAGCAATCAGACCCCGTAACCTTTGCAACCGATGAGTCCGGGTTCAGGACGATGTATGCCTCCTGTATAACCCGGTCCCATTGGATTTTATTGTGCAATGCCCATTCTTTGTGCTTGCCGACTATCCATTGTGACTGTTTTGTATTCATCACACTGGCGATGAAAAGGAGGTCTATTTCATCTGCTACGACGGCCTCAGGACCCGCAGGCTCAACCACCAGGGGAAGCCCGTACTCCTTGACCTGGTCGCGGAGCTCCTGCATGTTCTCTTTTGTAATATTGAGGGTGCCGGAGAGCATCAGGGCATCAGTACCACTTGTGGCTATCTCTGCCAGCTGATCCTCGGTCAGATTTTTATCGGGATCGAGTTTGGTAACATGAGCCCAGGTCTTCCATTTTGTATGCATAATGATCCAGCCTTGGATTCTTCTTAAGACTCACCGTACAGACGGAAATAGATTGCAGTTCAGAC
>QKDV01000041.1 GCA_003251955.1 Methanospirillum hungatei | reverse complement strand
AGACGCCTTTGGAAAAGCCCTGCCACTCAACATCAAGGTTGACTCCCATTTCTGATGCGATATACGCGGTCTTCTGGATGATAAATCCCCTGTCCGGCCCTATCTCCATGACCTCAACATCTCCAAGAGGTGCTGCTGAAAACCCAGCTTCTCCCGGGGCAGATGTTGCCGTAAATTCGTTGACAAAGAAGGACTGACCTCCAAGCAGGGTCATGCCAATTGTAGATAGAAGACCCTGTTTCCGCTTCCTGGTATGAACCTCAATGGATGGCTGCATGTAGGTCATCGCTCCTGCCTCGGCAACGACAGACTCTCCAGGCTGGAGTTTTACAACCAGGTATCCATAACTTGGGCGGTATTTGATCTCGTAATTCATGAAAACCTCCGTGAATGTAATAGAACCTGGTGAATGAAAGAGTTATTGAAACAGTAACTACTGATTCACGGAAAAATGAATTGATAAGTGTTAAGCTATTTGGTTTTTTATACAACCCTTTTACGAACATGGGTATACGATGGTCACAACCGAATCGTCATAGCCGGCAAGATCAGATTCATCCTGGTTTGCCTCTGTAGTACCAAGAAAACCTGATTGTGCTGTACGTTTGTTCTTCTGATATGCGTTAATTGCGTCCCAGTCCCCTGCTCTGATAAGTTCGCCGATCGAGGGTTCAGCAGTCATATTACATATCTCCCCTTCGTTTGAGAGATTGGTCTGGTTATCTAGGACAAATGAATTGTTAGTCTGGTTGCTTTCTGAATTATTCGTGATTGATGTGTTTTGGTTTGCCTGACTTTGTGGAGTAATCTTTGTTGGTGTTACTGTTGGAAGGGGAGTCATTACTCTTGGAGTTGAACTAGTCGCCGATATGTTGCCTGCAATAAGTCCGGGATAATGGGGATTTGCACCCATTCGTGCCCCTTCTGAGATCCCGAAATCGCCGTAATCACCAAACCCCGCCCCTGCTCCCCCCGCAAAAACAGATGGAGATTGAATAATCAAGAGGAAAAAACACAGGAGAATTCCTGCTGAAAATGAAGACCTGAAATACATATAGTCAGGTGATTTCTCCCCGGAGATAACTCTGTTGAACTGAATCTTCTAAAACAGAACATCTGATGGATGCAATGTTGGGAGGTCTTTCTTCGTTGCACCAGATGATGCGCGTAACTGCACCACGGAGGGGTGTTCATGTACACCACCCGCCTGATAACTCTGGAGAGAAGGAAAAGTGATATCTCATCCTTCCCAATGGGTTATTAGGAGAACGCAGAGGTCATCTATGATCCAGAAGTACTACGATAAAGATGTCGATCCGGCAGCAATCTCAAAGAAGACGATTGCAGTGATTGGATACGGCTCTCAGGGGAGAGGACAGGCACTAAATCTGAAAGACAGCGGCCTGAATGTGATCATCGGTCTGCGCCCGGGAAAGAGCTGGGACCTGGCAAAAAGCGAGGGCTTTGAGGTCTTCGAGGTTGCAGAGGCAGCAAAGAAGGCTGATGTTATTCAGATTCTTATCCCTGACGAAAATCAGGCAGCGGTGTACCGCTCGTTTATCGGACCCAACCTCACCAAGGGCAAGGTCCTTATGTTCTCCCATGGATTCAACATCCACTACGGACAGATCGTCCCGCCGGCAGATGTTGATGTCGTGATGGTGGCACCAAAAGGCCCCGGCCACATGGTAAGACGTACCTATACCGAGGGCATGGGTGTTCCGGCATTGATAGCCATCCATCAGGATGTATCAGGAAATGCCCGTAAGGTGGCCCTTGCATATGCCCAGGGTATCGGTGCAACACGTGCGGTGGTTCTTGAAACGAACTTCCGCGAAGAGACCGAGACAGATCTCTTTGGTGAACAGGCAGTTCTCTGTGGTGGTATCACCTCTCTTATCAGGGCAGGTTTTGAGACCCTCGTTGAAGCAGGGTATGCACCCGAGATGGCATATCTTGAGGTTCTGCACGAGACTAAGCTCATCGTTGATCTCATCTATGAAGGTGGATTCACCAAGATGCGCAGTGCCATCTCCAATACAGCCCAGTACGGTGACCTGACTCGTGGGCCACGGGTAATCGGCCAGGAGTCATACATGGCAATGCAGGAAGTTCTTGAGGAGATCCAGAACGGTACCTTTGCCAAGGAATGGATCCTTGAGAATATGGTCAACCGCCCGACCTTCAGTGCCCTCACCCGGGCAGATGAAGAGCACCTGATCGAAGAGGTCGGTGCCGAAATCAGGGCAATGATGCCCCAGTTTAAGAATAAGCAATGAGCCTTATGGCTCTCCTTTTTTAGTTCACGGCTCTACAATATTGGTGAATCCTGTTGTGATAGTGACGCCTGCCTGTATGGCAAATGCTGCAAGTTCATCAGGAATTGATTCAGTCCGCTGAAGAAGCGACCTCAGGCTTTCATTCCTGCGATTCATGCCGCAATGGGCAAGATCGTTTCTGAGATCTGAGACACGTTCCCAGATTCTTACCATCTCTTTCCAGTTCTTTTCATTATAGAGCTGGTGGGTATAAGGTGACGTCTCGGCCTGAATTCCCTGAAGAGTTAATGCAAGGCCAGTCAGGGATCTCGAAATGTCATGTCTACAATCTGCATCAAGCCACGACTCGTCTGCTCCAAGTACTAACATTGTGACAGATATTAGCCACTCCCGGGAGAGAGAGACTGCCTGCATCTCCAGACCGTGATCTATCTGGTACCTGATAAGCCGGTGTTGCATTGAGAGATATTCACTACTGAGCCTGTCAGGGCTTGGAATGGCAGCCATTCCCCCGATCTCCTCAAGTTCTCTGACAACCGGCATGAGTGCTGGTGCAAATCTGGTGATCTCATCCTTGACAATAGGGAGATCATGAGAGATTCCCCATGCAGCATATAGAGCATCAACCGGTCTTGAGAGTCTGACTGCCTTGGTGAAGGTTCCAAGCAGGTGTGACCAACCTGTAAGGTGGGTGGGTGGCTCTGGTTCCTGCCCGGCTTTGTGTATATTCCCCTGTAGGCCGGTAAACAGGGATCCGATTTTTACTGCATCGGTATGTGACATAAGGCCTTTCACCCCGGCAATCCAGTCAATGACCTGCAGAACGGGTTGAAGATTCACGATATGTCGAAAACCGTATTCATCTGGTTGTGTCGCATACACTACACCAATGATTTTTACCCTTCTGACCTCTTTCATCCAGGTTGCTGCAAGGGATATTATGAATGGAAGGCTCCGGTGTCCATCAGTGACATCAAATAGAATCTCTTCTCCTTCTTCTGCAAGTCCTGCAAGGAGGGTGAAGGTCTCCCATAACTCATTCTCGTTTGTCCCTTCAGGAAGCCAAAGTTTTCTGACAACCATTCCCCGGGATTCACAAGCTGCTGCAACGTGGGCACTCCTTGGATCCCTGATACAGAGGATTATCTCATCTGGATGCCAAAAATTCCAGATCGCCTCCTGGACAAGGTCTGTGACCTGGCAGAGATCATCACGGCAAAACCTGGAAGATTCAGACTTTTCTGTGTTTATACATGAGATACATCTCATCGGCTCTTGATCTTGATATACCGGGAGGGATAAATCCTGATCGGAATTGATCAGGAGTACCACCTCAGCATCCGGAGTCGTCAGATGAAGATAGGCTATATTTATGACGTAATCTATCCCGAGACCATCGGCGGTGTGGAGAAACGCATTCATGAGGTTGGTATACGGCTTGCTGCCCGCGGCCATGAGGTCCATCTTTATGGAATGAAATACTGGAGCGGACCTGATACTATAAAGCGTGAGGGACTGGTGCTCCACGGTGTCTGCCCCGCAATGGGACTCTATACCGAAGGACGTCGGTCGATCCTACAGGCAGTCCGATATACTTTAGGCCTGGCTTTTTATCTCCATAAATCTGATATGGATATCTTCGACTGTCAGAACTTTCCGTACTTTCCTACAATCCTTCTCTCGCTCTTTTGTAGAATAAAGAAGCGATGTCTGGTTATCACGTGGCATGAGTTCTGGGGAAGGTACTGGTTCTCATATCTCGGATATAGCGGTCTTGTGGGTCTTTGTATTGAACGGGCCGCCCTTCTAATGAGCCCACGAATCATATCCGTGTCAGGACTAACTGCTGGCCAGATGAAGTCAGCAGGGTATGAGGGTGACGTTACCTTAGTGCCCAATGGCATTGATATATCAGCAATATCTGCAATTCCCCCTGCGGAAGAGAAATCAGACCTCATTTTTGTTGGGCGGTTTATACCTGAAAAACATCCCGAACTTGTTGTTGAGGCAGTACGGTTACTTGTATCTGATTCTCCCTCCCTGCATGCTACGCTTATCGGTGATGGACCTGAATTTGATATGATTCAGGATAGAATCAGGGAGTATGGCCTATCAACTCATATAACCTGCCCCGGTTTTATTGCAGATTATGATCGTGTTCTTGGGCTGATGAAGTCATCCAAAGTCTTTGTTCTGCCAAGTGAAC
>QKDV01000255.1 GCA_003251955.1 Methanospirillum hungatei | reverse complement strand
TCCGCGACGTCATCTAAATCATCTAAGATATTATAATGTTTATTAATTTGGACACCGGAAAGTTTAGATATATCTCATTAGTTACTGAACATCATTTGCTCATTTGCACTGCAACGGGCATTGCGGATCAGGTGAGTAACGAACCATACCTCGGAAGACAGGCAAGTCCTACTTGAATACATACGATAGACAGGGATCACACAAGCAGGGCGGGGTGGAAACATCCCATATACAAAGCCCTGTGTCCCCATTATCATAGAATCCCGGAGCGCTTTTTTATGTTGTTTTTTTCTGGTCGCTCCTTATACTGACTCTGGCCCAATTCTGATAGAACCCCTCGGGAACTGAATCTCAAATCGTGCTCCTTCTCCTGGCATCCCGGTTTCTGATATCGTTATACCGGTTACAGAGAGGATCTCTTCTGACAGGAACAGGCCGTGACTGGCGGAGAGCCCATACTCATGGGAGAATATCTGCTTTTTGTCCTGAACCGGAATACCCACCCCGTCATCCTCGTATATCAGCACCGGTACATCCTCATTATTCTGAATACTGAACCTGATTGTTGTCGTCTTCTTCCCATGCCTGACTGAGTTATCTATCAGTTCAGCAAACACCTTCTCGATGAGCGGATAGGCGTTAATCTTCACCATATCAGGTATACGACAGTCAACATGCAATGAACCCTGGGGGACCTCCCTGAGCGCATTATTTACGAGTTCTCGAAGGTCGATCCATGAAGGAGTCTGGACAACAGGGTCGAGTGTCTCGCAGGTGATCCGCACAATGTTGAGTGACTTCTCTACCATTGCATATGCCTTTTTGAAGTACCCGGCATCAACCTGCCCATCTTTCTGCCCGAAACTGGCCTTTCCCATGTTATGAAAGATTGAACTTAGTTGGGTGAGCAGAATGTGGTGGATAATACTTCCCATGTACTGGAACTTCTTGTTTGACCTGACAAGGGCGGTTTCGAGTCTACCGCGCTCGATATTCTTGTTGTGAAGTTCCTCATTAGCCTGTTTCAGATCAGAAACAGCCTTTTGGAGTTGTGCATTGAGATAGTGGAGGCGCTCATCTGCAACCTGCAGTTCACAGTTGTTCTTAATTGCAGTTTCATAGGTTGAAAGAAGGATATTAAGGATTTGAGTCCGTCCCGACCTAATCTCATACTTATGATTAGAGAATGAGACCATGAGCGGGTCAGTGATTGACTCGTCAGGCGCATGTTTTACCGATTCAAGCGTCCCTATGATGCGTGAATAAATCCAGTCTGCATCGTAGGGTTTGATGATAAAATTATCTGCCCCATACTCTAGGGCTTTGATAACATCGGACGGATTATACAGATATGTGACCAGGATCACCGGAATTGACCGGGTTGCAGGATTTTCCTTGATCTTCCTGCATAGTTGATACCCGTCCATAGGTGACATGATAACATCGGTAAGAATGATATCAGGCCTCTGCTTCTCAAGGATTTCAAGTCCTTCCTGACCATCAGAAGCGAGGATAACCTCATGTCCGCCTTTTTCGAGTATGTAACGGAGTGACTCTGCCTGGGTGCGGTTATCCTCCACAACCAGTATCTTTTGGGTAGACGTTCTCGGCATCAGACACAACCAGTTCGAAAATCGTTCACTGAGTAGTGAATTCAATCCTATATAATTCACGGCTTCAGACAGACAGAGAAAAATGAGAAAGTAAAGGAGCTCTATCCTGAAAGAGGAGATATTTTCAGGGTGATTAGTTAAAGGACGGAGATCCGACCGGGAGGGCTGCTTCTGCTTCGCTGAGACCTTCAAAGACACCGACGGTCTTAATGACCAGGTTATTCTGTTTTGCTTCGTTGATCAGGTTGCGGGATTCTTTGCTGACACCGTTGGAGAGGACAAGAAGGTGGGTTCCATATTCTGCCATACGGGTATCACGGACCAGGCCTGCTGCATTGAGGTCATCCTGCCAGTTTGGGGAGAATTCCTTGTATTTGATCCCCTTAGACTCTGCATACATCTTGGCGATCATATCAACACCAGTTGATCCACCAGCAACAATCTCATCAACACCGCCAATCTCGGCGACAAACTTATTGATCTCTGCGAAAACTGCGTCTTTCTTATTACAGGTCCGGATACCGGAGACGATTAATTTTGCCATGATAAATTTCCGTTTATCTGCGTCTGACAGACCGCTAAAGGTTGAGCAGATGAACAAACAACGTTACAGATCATCGCATATGAACTCAATTTCAGAGGAGGCCGGATGAGTTAACTTATAATAGGAGCGAGAACAGTTATCAGTTGAATTAAAGCAAACACGAGCTCGAAAAAGAGATTTCGGGTTAATTACCCTCATTCTTCAATGGTTTTCCAGGATCTATCACTTCGAGCTTGGCGTCGGAAATTCGATAATATAATCCAATTACTCTGAGTTTACCTTCCCGCTCATAATCCCGAACAACCTTGTACGTCCGCAGATGCTTGAGTTGAAGACGGACATTCTCGATCTCCAGGTTCATCTGCCACTCTTTGGCCTTCTCTGGATCTTCGGGGAAAGGGTTCTTTTCGGTTACCGTGGCAAGGGCTGGTTGGGCATGACGGAGCCAGCCTGGAATAAATGCGTCATCTCCGCAATGACGGTGGGAAAGTGCATGCATCGCTCCGCATCCCTCATGTCCGCAGACAACGAGGGTATCGACATGGAGATGTCCGATCCCATACTCTAGGAACGTTCCGACATTCCAATCACCTGGGGGAACAATGTTGCCGATGTTTCTGTGCACAAATATCTCACCTGGTTTTGCATGACAGGTGATCTCAGGAGCGACACGTGAATCACAGCAGCTGATCATCATCACATGCGGATTCTGTCCTTTCAGAAGCTCCTGATAATACTCAATATTTTCCGAAAACTCACACTCAACAAAGTGGTTGTTTCCTTCTAGTAATTTCTCAATACCCATACTCTACTCCGAAGACAGGAATACAAGTGGATTGGTGGCATGATAGAAAAACGATCCTAAATTAATCAGAGCGACATACGCCGTCAAAATTGAAAAAACAGTTATTAGTTTAATTATACATCATATGATTTCGTCGGAGTCCAAGAACAGAGAAATTATATAGTTCAATTAAGTTCCATTTACTCAGTTTTCTCCAGATGAACCGGCGCTCCCCTGACCTGTTTTATTTGGGATTTCATCGATAACCTGGACGACAATTCTCGAGGTTGCATATAAATTTCACGATACTGGATGGCAAATTTGGAGACTGGTGCGCCAAATGGGTTACCTATACATGTACTTTCACCGAAAGGTATCCTGACATTTAGACGGATTTTTGGCGATACTCATGCAGGGCACCAATCAGTATAGACTTCTTCTCCCCGTAATGCAAGACCTCCGGGCTGCCATACCAATCTGACCACCCTGTCCTCCCACCACATTCACAGTGATATTATGATTGATCTCTTTATTCCGGCTGTATTTTTATTTCTCATAGCATCTGCGATTCCGATATGCCTCACAGGCGTACGATCGTGGCAATGGTGTTCTCTGCTTCAGGGATTTGCAGGTTTTTTTACAATTCTTGCATCGGCTCTCGTCCTGCTCCACGTAACCGGTGGAGAACTGATCTCAACATCATTAACGTCACTCTTTCCGGTGATCCTTGGTGTTGACCGGTTGACTGCCGTATTTACTCTGCTTCTTGGTATCCTCACGATCGCAGTCTGCTGCTATTCTCCCGGATATTTAAGCAGGATGCACGGGAACAGAAGCAGGGATCTGCTTTGCAGTCTCATACCGGTCTTCCTTGCAGGCATGCAGCTTGTACTTCTCTCACGATCAACCTTCGCATTCCTGCTCTCCTGGGAGATTATGGCGAACTCCTCGTTTTTCCTGGTCCTTATAGAGTATGATGATGCAAAGACCAGGAGGGCTGCCTTCTTCTACCTGGCGATGACCCAGCTCTCAACGGTCTGTATCTTCCTGTGCATAATCCAGTTATTTCTCGCAACCGGTTCATTTGCATTCCCTCGTGCTATACCAGTCTCAACACTCCCGGGACTGCTGACATTCATCCTGCTCTTTCTCGGAGTTGCGATAAAAGCCGGGGTCATACCGTTTCATAAGTGGCTGCCATATGCCCATCCTGCAGCATCGTCCCCGGTATCTGCTCTGATGTCAGGAATGATGCTTAATACAGCCCTCTACTTCCTCATCCGGGCAGTTACTGAATTTTTTACGCCAGACCTATTAACCGGCCTTTTGATCCTCACATTCGGCTGCCTCACTGCTGTGCTTGGGGTGATGTACGCCCTGAAAGAGCAGGACCTGAAAGGACTGCTCGCCTACTCCTCAATAGACAATACCGGGGTAATCCTGATCGGAACCGGGCTCTTTGTTGTTCTGACTGCAACCGGTCATCCGGCAATCGGGACAATGGCTCTCCTCGGGGCAGTTTTTCATGCAATCAGTCACGGTCTCTTCA
>QKDV01000245.1 GCA_003251955.1 Methanospirillum hungatei | reverse complement strand
GAGAACCTTATAGCCGACCTGATGAAATCTTACTATTAAGGCGCTAACCGGGGACGGGGCTTGAGGCTACCCCTTCCGGGATGCTGTAATCAGGTGTAATTATATGAGCAGGATGGGAAAAATCAGCCGGGGGATAATCCTTCTGGTTGTCATAGGGGCATTTTTTGGGACAGTGGTTGATGCCCAACCGATAAAAGCACCAGCGGTGATAACCTCTCCTGGTGTCTATGAACTGACCGAGGATGCAAGGGAAATAACTGATGTCTATGGCATCCAGGTCCAATGTTCAAATGTTGTGATAGATGGTGCAGGTTACTTTATTGGGGGAGAGGAACGGGAGAAGTCAGCCGGTATATATGTCAATAAGTACGGGGGCTCGATCACCAATATTACCGTGAAGAATCTCAATCTTGAGAACTGGGAGACGGGTATAGAATACAACTATGTGAAAGGTCAGGAGGGTGATTCAAATCTCATCACCGATTGTGACATTGTTAAATGTGATAATGGTATCCATATCGAATACTCGGATTACATCAGTATCGAGGAGAACCAGATCCGTGATTGTTCATCCGGTGTTGTTGTTGAGGGACTCTCTACCAATACTGACCTGAAGAAGAATACCGTTAAGAACTGCGGTACTGGAGTCAGTGTCACCAATTCCCAGCAGACAACTCTTGAAGAGAATACTATCAACACCTGCAAGGTTTACGGTGTCGAAGTTACTGACTCTGAAGGCACGGTCCTGAAAAAGAACGGAGTAAGCGACAATAAATATGCCGCAGTCAAGTTTGAGAACTCAAAGAATTCGGAGATTATTGGAAACACCTTCTCACAGACCGAGGTAGGTGCGGTGTTGATCATTGGCAACGATGTCCATGATGCCGAGATCACTGACAATTATTTCAGTTCATTTGAGAATGTCGTAGTCGATGATGTTAGTACTAACATCGCCTGGAACAAAACACAGAAGCCAGGCACCAACATCCTCGGTGGACCGTATCTTGGTGGAAATTACTGGGGATCTGCAGTTGGTGCAAAGGGGTATTCAGACACTGCAGTTGATATAGACGGCTTTGGCATTGCTGATCAACCCTACCGGATCAATGAATATAATATTGACTACCTCCCGCTCACTCATACAACTGCTACCAAGGCTCCTGAAGAACAGGAGATAACTCCTGATACAGATGACCTCAATTTGACCCCTGATGAGATAAATCAAACATCAGAACCTTCATTAATCTCTGATAATAATACGGATGTTCTTCCTGAACCTGAGGTCGTGACCCCGTCCGACACGGAAAAATCAACAGTCCAGATAGATGCCAATACCACGAATACAAGCAATGTATCCATTTTGAGCACGCCTGCTCCGGTTTTGACACTCAATGATTCAATTATGAACCGGTCTGTAGCCAATGCCTATCCGACTGCAAACAGTCAGATTCTTCAGGTTTCTTCTCCTTCTAACAACAGTTCTGGAGCATCATATGATTCTGAAAGTGAAAAGGGATCTTTTGAATCATCAGGCAACATAATCTCTCCGGCTACGGCGATACAAGACAATCTGACACTATCTGCACAGAATGGATTCATTGTGTTTCTTGTGTCAGAGGCAGGGGGAAGGGTCATTCTGACGACCACAACCGGTTCCGAAATTAATCTCGATCCCATGCAACAGAAAGACCTGACAGTTCCGGTTCCTGTTGGTGGCCTTGAGTACACGAAATACCGTATTGAAAAGGATGGATACACTCCTGTATCCGGGTTGATATCTCCATATCCGGGTGCAGGTCAGACAACGACCATCTCTGTTACTCTGTCAAAAAGTGCAGTTAATCCGTCTGTGCTGGAGCCTATACAGAATGAGGTTAAACCATCAGGGATTAATGATAATACCACGGGTGTGTTAGACACGGAAAATTTATCCCTGCCTTCTGGAAACAATACAGAACCGTCATCTCTATTAATTACAGGTATGAATGTAACTGATGGTGTTGTAGCAAATAGTTCTGGAGTAAACCAGACCATAACACCGCCAGTCTATGCTGTGAACACTCCTGTAGTTGCAGTAACAAATGGTGTAAGCCAGATTTCATCTACACAACCATCTTATATCATCAGTGCTTCGGCAGGCCCTGGAGGTTCTATCTTTCCAAATGGCTCTGTAAATGTCGAAGATAATGGTGCCAGTTCATTCTTGATCTCGCCGGATGGAACTCATATGATCTCGTATCTTGTTATCGATGGCATTCAAACCAGTCCCATGTCTGAGTACCGGTTTATGAATGTTACATCAGATCATACGATAACTGCCGGATTTGCCTGATCGTGATCAGTTTCAGGCAGTTCCTCCTTTAAGGCTGTGGCGCTGCAATAAAATAAATTAGATTATTCAGTAAATCAGGAAAATCAGGCTTCAATTCCGGGTGTTATCTTTATCTTGAAAAAAAACATTATTTGTACCATGAACCCCTCCCCCTGGCGATGTCTACTTTTGGTGCTGCTATTTGCAGTATCTATAGTCTCCCAGGGGGCTATGGCAGAATCATCTGAACAGGTGATTCCAACACAGGTAACATCAATTGCGGCTCTTGAAACCCCGCCTAAGGCTTCAGTAAGCCCCACGGTTAAGACAACAATCGCCCCGATTCATACCAAAGAGCCGGTTATCAAACCCCCGGTGGATCAGTCATCAGCCACTCCTTCAGGTACTCCAACCCCTGAACTCCCTCAGGTCCGGACGACACCGACAGTTGTTAAAACAACGGGAACACCTGAAGAGAAATTAACGGGAAATCCTAATGATAATGAGTCTGCTTCAACCTACTTCCAATGGGGGAGGGCATTTGAGGATGCTGGTGACTATACTGCTGCTGTTCAGGAGTATGATCGCGCCATAGCACGTGAGCCATATTATGCAGATGCCTGGTATCATAAGGCACTTTGTTATGAGAATCTTGGGATGTGGGATGAGGCATACCAGGCATACAGGTTCTTACTCACAATAGATCCCGGATATCCGGCATCAGCAAATATCACCAGTAGTATCGGGGTTAATAATACAACTGAGCATCGTCCTGTAAATGCTCCTCCTCCTTCAGATACACCCCTGCTCTGGATTGCGTCCGGAGTTATTATCACAGGGATATTTGCGGCTGGTTTTGCTCTCTATCACAGGAGAAAGTTCCTAGAGGCTGTAAAAACCGGGGATATTTCCATCTCCCCCCGCACGATACAACCAAATCCAGGACCATTTCCTGATCTTGACAGCATTACCTCTGATGTAACTCCCTACTATTGCGGTGATCCGGAAATCTTCAAGGCAGTCATGCGACTATCTATAGAGATAGCAAGAGAAGGCAGGGAAGGTAAACCAGTTGGAACCGCCTTCATCCTGGGTGACAGCGATGCAGTCCTTGAGCGGTCACGACAACTTATTCTAAACCCGGTATCTGGTCACTCAGAAACAGATCGGATGATAACAAGTCCCGATATGCGTGAGAATATCAAAGAATTGTCACTTGTTGATGGTGCATTCGTAATAAGGGAGAATGGTATTGTTGAGGCTGCAGGCAGGTACATCTCGATTGATACCAGCAGAGTTACGGTGCCAAAAGGGTTTGGAACTCGCCATGTTTCGATCGCTGCAATTACTCAGGAGACCCAGGCTTTAGGGATTGTTGTATCAGAAAGTGGTGGGGTGGTCAGGATCTTTGCAGATGGAAAAGTCATCGTAGAGACGACGTGATCTGGTCTGACTTACTGATAACAATTCCACCCAATTGCTACACGATTGTAAGTATTTCAGATGGATTGTTCAGATACATTCCATGAGAGAACTGTATAGATACATTACGGATTCTATTCAGTTATCGGGATATTCTAATTAGTGGAAAACTGGAATGGGGATATCCTTCAGGTTCCTCTACTAGATATGTAACTACTATCTGGTCCTTAAAGACTCTAGATAAAAATAATTAAAATGAGATTTCAGGTCTCTTCTCAATATCTTCTCCAGCAAACTCAAGGTACTGGAGTTTTATGAGGCCTGCAAATTTGCCAATAATATTTGAGGGTATTGTATCCATCATTGTGTTGAACTGCTCGGCAACATTGTTTGCTGTGTAGCGCTGCCTTGCAATCTCATCTTCAACCTGTTTTACCGAGTCCATCAGGGTTGTTACCGTCTGGGAGGTTTTGAGGTCAGGATAGTTTTCCATCACTGCAAAAAGTCTTCCAAGCATCGAACGTGATTCAGCCTCAATACCTGCAAGATCCCCGGCACCTGCAGTTCCCACCGATGCACGCATGGCAGTTACCCGCTCCAGGGTATCCTTCTCAAACGCCGCATAGGATTTTACTGCACCAAGGAGTTGCTCTATCATATCGAGACGTTTCTTCAGAGCAACCTTGATCTGTCCCAATGTAGCCTCATGGGTGTTCTTCAGGCTGAAGAACCGGTTGTAAAGTGATACAGCCCAGATCA